>NZ_JBSGCY010000073.1:0-33692 GCF_053602115.1 Nocardia sp. NPDC004582
GGTGGCGGCGGGCGCGGTGGCGGCCGCGAGCGCCGGTGCCGCGGTGCGCGCCGGCGAGCTCATCATCACCGTGCTGCTCGACCACGCCTCGGTCCACGAAACCCTCGACCCGATCGCCGCGGAGCTGACCGGCAAGCAGTGGCTCAACCTCACCAGCACCACCCCCGAGCAATCCCGCGAACTGGCCGCGTGGGCGGCCACCCACGGGGTCGATTTCCTCGACGGCGGCATCATGGCGGTCCCCGACATGATCGGCGGCCCCGGCGCGAGCATCCTCTACAGCGGCTCGGCCACGGTCTTCGAACCCTGGCGCCCGACCCTCGAATCGCTGGGCGCCGCCGACTTTCTCGGCGCCGACCCGGGCGCGGCCGCGCAGTGGGACTTCGCGCTGCTGACCGCCATGTACGCGATGTTCGGCGGCTTCTTCCAGGGCGCGGCGCTGGTGGGTTCGGCCGGCGTGACGGCCTCGGAGTTCGCCACTCGCGCCGCCGCATGGCTGACCGCCATGACCAACACCCTGCCCGCCTACGCGACGATCATCGATGGCGGCGACTACACCGCCGACGTCTTCCAGGATCTGGTGTTCACCAAATCCGCCCTCGACGCCCTGCGCGGCGCGGCCGCCGACGCCGGGATCAGCGACGAACCCCTGCGCGGGCTGGCCACCCTGGTCGACCGCCAGATCGACGCGGGCCACGGCACGGCGGCGTTCGAGCGGACCATCGAGGAGCTGCGGTCCGCCACACCCGCGCGGCGATAACCGTTGGTGCGGGCCGGGATCCCCGGCCCGCACCCCGCGGTGCGCTACGTCTTCGACCGCGCGGTGAGCGCGGCCAACTCCGCACCCAGTCCCAGCTCCGCGACCCGCTCGCGCGTCGCCGGGTCGAAACGCGCGACAGCGGCGGCGAATTCGCCGGTCACGGCCGGTTCAGCGCGATTGGCCAATGCCAGCAGACCCCGCCAGGCCGCGGGATCGCTCGAGCCCTCGACCGCGTCGACGAGTGCGGTGCGGGTGTCGGGCTCGGCCACAACGGGATTGGCGGCCAGCCGGTCCACAGCCTCGGGGCTCAGGCCGGCGACGAACCGCAGCGTCTCCGGGACGGCTCCCGCGGCCAGGAAGGTGCGGATCAGATCGGCGATCTGTTCGGGCGAACCCTGATCGAAGAGGATGTCGCCGACCGCGGGGATCACGTCGTCATCGCAGCGCGCGAAGACCGACAGCGCGGCCAGGCGCAGCTCCTCGGATCCGGAGAGGATGGTGCCCACCAGTTTCGGGATGCGCTTGCCCTCGCCGGAGAGCAGATGGCGCAGGATGACGCTGATGTTCTCCCCGGAGTACGCGAACGACGCCGACCGGATCATGCCCTCGTCGTCGTGCACGTCCTCCTCGACCGCGCGCACCAATGTCGGTGTGGCGTAGGCCAGGAACGGTCCGGCGGTGATGTAGTCGCCGCGGCGCAGCAGCTCGTTGATGATCCGCATGACCGGTTTGACCGGGGCGATGTCGGCGAGCCGGCCCACGCTGTGCGGATCCATGTACGGCGCGGCCTGCGCGGCGTAGACCGGATCGAGCAGGGCCACCGCCTCGGCCGCCTTCTTCGGATGGTCGACTCCGATCGCGCCCGCCGCGCGCCCGGCCATCACCGGCGGCACCATGCGCTGGATCAGCGGGATCGAGATCGACAGCGGGACGACGGGCACCAGCAGCGACAATCGCGAGAAGGTCGCGTTGTGCTCGGCGAACATCACCTTCGCCATGCGTTCCTGCAGTTCGTGCAAGTTGGCGGCGCCCAGCTTCGCCAGATGGGCCAGCTTCTCCTCGGACACGTGCAGGGTCCGCGACAGCAGGGTGATCTGTGCGCGGGTGATCAGATCACTCATCGCGTCATCCGAGCTTGTTGCCGAACATGATCTTCTTGGCGGCCGTGCGCAACGGCCACGGCAGCGCGCCGACGGTCTTGTCGACCGCCTCCACCATGGCCAGGTTCTCGGTGCGCTGCGCCTGCTGGAAGACCGCCAGCAGATCGGCCGTCTCGGCCTCGTTCAGCAGATCGAGCGCGGGCAGCGGCCCGCCCAGCTCGCGTTCCAGTTCGTCTCTGGCACCCATTGATTCATCCCCATCCCCCGGAATGATCCGGATCACCCCGTGTGTACGTCTACCAATCTCTACCAAGATCGTTGGCGGTGCGCCAGACCGGTACGCCGACGAATTCGGCGCATTGAGGTCGGCCGCATGCAGTTCGAGGCCCCCGCCGCGGCCGCGCCGTGGTCCTCGCCCTGCGCGACCCGGTCCGGGCACGCGCACGATGCCGACCACGACCGGTTGGCCGGGTCTTTCGCGGGTGTTCACGTGCTGTTGGCACCGGAGGTGCCGACGGTAACCCGGTACCCTGCACGATCGGCCACGTGCGCATCGTTCAGCTGGCGAACTTCTACGGTCCGCGCTCGGGTGGGTTGCGGACCGCACTGCATCACCTCGGCGCGGGCTACGCCGCCGCCGGACACGAGGTGGTGCTGGTGGTGCCCGGCACCCGGCGCGCCGAGGAGGTGCTCGCCACCGGGGTCCTGCGAATCACCCTGCCCGCACCGGAGATTCCGTGGACCGGCGGCTACCGCGCCGCAGACCCCCGCCGCGTCGCCGACACCCTCACCGGATTGCGGCCCGACGTGCTGGAGGTCTCGGACCGGTTGACGCTGCGCGGCTTCGGCCGCTGGGCGCGCCGCCGCGATATCGCCGGCGTCATGATCTCCCACGAGCGCCTCGACCGCCTGCTGGGCCAGGTGCTGCCCGGCCCGCTGGCCCGCCGCGCCGCCGACGCCGCCAATCGGCGCACCGCCCAGACCTACGACGTCGTCGTCTGCACCACCGAGTTCGCGCGCGAGGAATTCCAGCGCATCGACGCCGCCAATGTCGAACTCGTCCCGCTCGGCGTGGATCTGGACATGTTCCGGCCCGACCGCCACGACCACCGCCTGCGCACCGACCTCGGCGCGGACGGCTATCCGCTGCTCGTGCACTGCGGCCGTCTCTCGGTCGAGAAACGCGTCGACCGCAGCATCGCCGCGGTCGGGGCGCTGCGCCGCGGCGGCGTGGACGCGCGCCTGGTGGTGGCCGGGGACGGACCGCGCCGCGACGCCCTGGAACGCCGCGCCCGCATGATCCCGCCGCTGCCCGACGGCCGCCCCACCGTGCATTTCACCGGATTCATCGACGACCGAACGACATTGGCGACCCTGCTGGCCACCGCCGACGTCTCCCTGGCACCGGGCCCGCACGAAACCTTCGGCCTGGCCGCCCTCGAAGCGCTGGCCGCGGGCACCCCGGTGGTGGCGAGCCGCTCCTCGGCGCTGGCCGATATCGTGACCGCCGAGGCGGGCGCGGTCGCCGCCGACCACCCGCGCGCCTTCGCCACCGCCGTCACCGATGTCCTGGCCCGTCCCCGCGCCGAACGCCGCCGCGCCGCCCGCAGCCGGGCCGAGCAATTCACCTGGCCCGCAGCGGTTTCCGGAATGCTCGACCTGCTGGGACCGAGCTGATTGCGGCAAACGGCTAGCCAGTGCGGCGGACCTGATCCGTCAGCTCGATGGACCGATCTGTACTGCCTGTCAGGCAGGTCGAGCGGCCCGAGGCGTGCTCTCGGATCAGTCAGTCGCGAGTCGGGTCCGGCTGCCACGGCAGATACTCCCGCCCGGCCGCCGCGGCCGCGTTCTTCGACGAATTCAGCTGGTACGGCGTGATGCCGCCGGGCTGCCACGGCCCCGCCGAGCCCGCCGCCACCGCCGATCCGTCCTTGTCGACCAGCCCGATCTCCCCGCGCACCACCGTGATCGGCCGGTCGGCGAGGGTGAACCAGTCCAGGTCGAGGAAGTCGTGGCTGCCGCGGGTGAGCGCGCCCCGGCGCATGGCGTCACCGAGCCGGGTGGCCATCCCCGAGGTGCTCAAGTGGCCGGCGTCGGCCTCGAACAGGCCCGCGCCCGCCCGCAGATAGCCGGTTTCGAACAGCGAGATCACCATGGCCAGCAGGCTGAAGGCGCGCGGATCGTCATTGGCGCGGGCCATGAACGCGAACACCTCGATCTCGTTCTCGAGGGTGGTGCCGTACCCGGCCAGCACGTGCACCCAATCGTGCTGGGCCAGCAGCGGCGGCGCGGACCCGGGCAGGCCGGGGGTGACGAAGCCGCGATCGCGGTAGAAATCGGCGACACCGCGACCCAGGGTGCCGATCGGCAGCTCCCACAGCTCGGCCCAGCGCCCGGCCAGGCCCGCGTCATCGGTGACCGCGCTCCAGGAACTGTCCAGCCCCGGGGTGTGCAGGGCATCCAGCCGCAGCGTGTCCGTATTGCCGAGATATCCGTTGCGGGTGAAGTCGACCGCGGCCAGATCCACCGCGCCCTGGGCGTACCGCTGCGCCACCTCGATCATGTCGTCGTCGACGCCGAGCGCGTCGGCGAACTCCCGCAACCGGTTGCCCGTCGCCGCCGGCAGCGGCCGCACCACCAGCGCGGACAGCAGCATGGTCTGCACGACCCGCTCCCGGAAGATCCGATTGCGCCGCGCCATCCCCGCCGCGAACTCCGCCGCCCCGATCGGCGTCACCTCGGCCAACTCCACCGAATGCCCGGTCATCGACAGGAACAGCGCCGGAATCAGCAACTGCTGCAGGGGCGTGAGCCCCTGATCGCAGGTCGCCGCGCTCACCACGCCTCGTGCCAGGAACCGCACCTCGGCGGCATCCGGCGGCGTGAGCAGCACCTCGTCCATCTCCCACAGCCTCCACAGCGTCAGGGGACCCAACGGCCCGCGACCATTGTCACCGCGAAAAACCGTACGTGCGTGCTTGTTTCACTCTCGGCGTAGCCCCGAGCGCCGCCGCGCGGCGGCACCCGACCGATTCCTTTACCCTGAAACTCGGTGGCCTCACCGCCGGGCAGACCGTGCTGATCCACGCCGCCGCGGGCGCGACCGGGCAGGCCGCGACCATCCTGGCCAAGCACCACGGCGCGACGGTCATCGGCACGGCCGCACCGGGCGAACACGAGACCGTGCTCGCCGCGGGCGCCGACCATGTACTCGATTCGCGCGCAGCCGATCTGGCCTCACGGGTACGGCGACTGACCGGCGGCGCGGGCGTGGACCTGGTGCTGGAGTCGGCGGGCGGGTCCACCTTCGAACACAGCCTGGCCGCCGCCCAACGTGTCTGCAACGGGCCCGCGCCCGCCCGCACGAACTCGAACCCGTCCCCGCGCAACTGCTCGAACCCGCCGATCCACGGGCCCGCGCCCTGCTCGACGGCTACATCGCGGCCTTCGAACGCGCCGACGCGAGCCTGCTCGAACAGGTCCTGCGCACCGATGCCACATTGGAGGCGACGCCGTTCCGCGACTGGCAGTCGGGGCTGGCGAACTGCGTTCGCATGCTCGACGAGCAGGTCCTGAGCGCGCCCGGCGAATGGCGGCTCACCGCCACCACCGCCAACGGACAACCCGCCGCGGTCCTCTACCGACGCGATGTGGACGGAATTCTCCAGGCGGCCGGGGTGGTCGTGCTGTCACCCACCGCTTGCGGCGTCTCCCGCGTGGTCGCCTTCCACGACTCGACGCTGGTGGCCCTGTTCGGCTTCGCGGACCGTCTCCCCGGCTGATCACGCGGCGCTACTCCGCGAGCGCCGCCTCCAGCAGTGGCCACGAATCATGCAGATCCTGCTGCCAATACGGCCAGGAATGCGTGCCGCGCGGATGGAAGACGAAGGTCGCCGGAACACCGATCTCGTCGAGCCGCCGCTGGAACGACTCGGTGCACCCGCGCACCAGATACTCCAGCACCGCACCGAAAGTCACCGCCTGCGGCAGCAGCGGATCGGTCAGCGATTCCGGCCCCGGCGTCCCGTTGCCGGTCGACACGTACACCGCCTTGCCGCGCAACGCGTCCGCGTTGGTCAGCGGATCGTGCGCCGCCCAGTCCGGGTCGCCGTCGGGCCCCCACATGTTCTCCGGATTGCCGCCGACCCAGCGCACCGAATTCCGGATGGCGAGTCTGGCATGGATGCTCATGGTGTCCAGACAGCCGCTGAACGCGGCGAATCCGCGATACAGCGCCGGATACCGGGTGGTGAGCGCCGCCGCCGAGAGCGCGCCCATCGACAGCCCGCCGATCGCGTTGCGCCCGTTGCCGTGGAAACGCTGATCGATCAGCGGCGGCAGTTCCCGGGTCAGGAAGGTCTCCCACATCTGCACGCCGCCGAGCATGGGATCGGGCCGCTCCCAATCGGAATAGAAACTCCCTTTACCGCCCACCGGCAGCACCACATTGACCCGTTTGCCCGCGAAGAACGGCACGATATCGGTCTTCTGCGTCCAATTCGTCTCCATCGCACCGGAATCGACGCCGTCGAGCAGGTAGTACGAGGGGCGCGGCAGATCGTCGGCGGGATGCAGCACGTCCACGGTCACCGCGCGTCCCATGGCGGCGGAGAACACCGAGATTCTGGTGCGTGCGGGATCGGAGTCGGTGGCGCTCAGAATGGCCGGCTCCCCGGCGGGTTCGGCGTGGGCGGCGCCGAGGCCGGCGATCAGAATTGTCACGAGGGTGATGGCCGCGGCCGCGGCGGCGCGAAAATCGGCTTTCATCGATGTCCATTCATCAGGTGCGGCGGCAGTGAAAAGGAAACGATGGGCCCTGGCGGGCTGATCGAATGCTAAGTGAAACGTGGATCATTCAGTGGCAGCGACGCCGCATCGATGTCGCGGACTGTCGGACAGGTCACGCGACCACCGCCCCTCATGTGCCGGCTCAATGGCCGGGCCCGGTGCATCCCTGCGGCACCAGTTCCCCGGTGAGCAGCTTCTCGACCCAATTCGTCGTCAACGGAATCGAGAGCGCGCCCGCCACGAAGTGCTCACCGGGAAACGGCTGCAACCGAACCCGCGCGCCCCGGGCGCACCAGTCGTCGAAAAGCTGTTTCGCGCCCGCGAACGGCACGAAGATCTCATTGACGCCGTGGAACAGGTAGACCGGCGTGGTGGGCGCCATGCCACCGGGACGGTTCTCGTCCAGAATCCGTTGCACCATGGGCAGTTTCAGCGGATCCGGAACCACCGTCAGCTGTTCGACGCGCAGCGGCGCGATCACTCCGAGTATCGTCTCCTGCGAGACGCAGATATCGCGGAACATATGGGCGATCCGCCAGCCGTTGTCATTCAATATGCCCAGCAATTCGGGGTATTCACGGGCCAGTCCGAGCGCGGCCGCCAGCATCACCCCGGTGCCCCAATTGCCGTTCATGACCGGCATGAGCATGTCGTAATCCGCGGGTTCGCCCCCGATGATGGTGCCCGCCAACCGAATCTCGGGCGCGTACACCGGAGCGAGCTGCGCGGCCCAGCTGGTCGCGATCGAACCGCCGGAGTAGCTCGTCATCACCACCGGCGTATCCGGGCCGAGCTCCAGCGACGACGAGTGGGTCACCGCGCGAATGGAATCGAGCACCGCGTGCCCGCCCATCAACCCGGCCGCGTACGCCTGCCGCGGACCCTGATGATCGGGAACGACCACCGCGTACTGCTTGGCCAGCAGCAGCGAGATCGCGACGACGTCGGCCGACACGCCCTTCTTCAGCTCGGTCGACGGCGCACACGAATACCCCATCGAGGAGATCGGAATGTTGTAGGAGACCAGCGGTCTGGTCCCCGGCCCGGGCCACGCGGTGCGCGGCATCAGCAGGGTCGTGGTGATGGCCACCGGACGATCGTGCGAGTCGGTGGATCGCACCAGCAGCTCGTAGGCGTCGGCGCCGGTGAACAGGCCGCCGGTCGGCCGCGCGCTCAGCACCGTCCCGGGCGGATTGGCCTCGTAGCCCGGCCGGGGTGTGAAGAACGGGTCGGTGGGCGGAGTCGGCAGCACACTGGCCGGATCGTGGCTCGGATTGATCAGCTCCGTCAGGGGATCGGCGTGCGCGTCTAGCGGCAGTAGTGCCATGACCAGCGCTACCAGCATCCACATCCGTGTCGACCGGGCATTCGCCACGATCAGGAATCCTCACACGGAATCGGCCCGGACCACCGGATTTGGCTCGGCACGGCGGGTCCGGCGCGCGCCGGAAATCCCGGAACCGCACCGCCACCGGCGGGTTCTGGCACCCTGTCCCCATGAGATGGTCAATCGTCCTGGTGGCGGTCCTGACCCTCGCCGTGGGCTGCGCCGCCCCGGCCCCGGACTCACCGTGGCGGGAACTGCCGCTCCCCCAGCCCGGCGCGCGCATCCTCGCCTTCGCGCCCGCGCCCGGCGCCGTCCTGGCCCTCGGCTCGATCCCCGCCGCCGACGCGCGGGCCCCCGCCGCCTGGTCGACCACCGACGGCGCCCACTGGACCGCGATCCCGGTCCACCCGGAAACCCCGTACGGCGCACGGGCGGAACTGATCTCGGCGGGCACCGGCGATCACACCGTGGTGCTCGGGCGGGCTTTCGGTGGCGCGCACAGCAATCCGCGCATGAGCGGCTGGAGCGGCGACGCCCACGGCCTGACCGAACACGAGCAGGCCTTCGAACTGTTCGGCGGCCCGCACGCCATCGCCGTGACCGCCGCGGCCGCACTCGGTGGCGCCGACCTGCTGGTGGGCGACTGGGACGGCCCCGGCGGCCGCTACGGCGCCGCCTACTGGATCTCGGCCGACGGCGTGAACTGGCAACGCCACGCCGACGACCCCGCGCTGTCGTCCGCGCCCGGCGAACAGACCGGCGCGGCCGCCGTCGGCACCGGTCCCAGCGGCTTCGTGATCGTCGGGGAAACACTGCGGGACACCATCATCAGAGCGGTCGAATGGACCTCCCCCGACGGCAGCCGATGGCAGCGTCACGAACTGCCGGGCACCAATTCGGTCGCCGGCGGTATCGGCTGCGCGGCCACCTGCACCATCTTCGGGCAATCCGTCGGGGCCGACCCGCGCGTGCTGTGCTGGCCTTCCCCCGAAACCGGCCCCGTACCGGGACCTGCCGCGCGAAACGTCGATGTCCAGCAGGTGGTTCCGGCACCCGCGCAGACGCTGGCCCTCGTCGCGTTCGACCACCTCGTGCGCCTGGTGTCGGTCACCCCGAATTGCACGGACTGGCAACAGATCTCACTCCCCGTGCCCGCCGAGCGGGCGCGCATGACCACCCTGGCCTCCGGCCTGCTGGTGGCGGGAACCGACGCCGAACGGACCCGACTGTGGCTGCGCACCCCCTGAACGCCGCCGTCCGGGCCGAATAATTAAGGATTCAAATATGTTTCATTGTCGGCGGACCGGCAGGAATACCCGTAAGTCCGGTTGACAAAACATTGGCGTAACTTTTGAATTGCGACGCCCAGAACTCCTTGCCGACCACCGGCGTTCGTGGCACCGTATACGACGGTTTGACTCAAGTTCAACTCACCACGAGGAGTTTGGAAATGAGGAACAACCTTTCTTACGATGCGTCACTCGAGAACGCTTTCGACTTTCTGCAGGTTCAGACCGACAATTCCGCCGTGCACGGTGCGGCAAATTCGCGGAACCGATCACTGCATATCGTTCTCGTCGCGCCCCCGTATTTCGACATTCCGCCGGTCGGCTACGGCGGTATCGAGGCCGTCGTCGCCAGCCTGGCCGACGAGCTGGTCGATCAGGGGCATCGCGTCACCTTGCTCGGCGCGGGCCGCGCCGGGACCAAGGCCACGTTCATCCGGGTCTGGGACGAGGTCCAGACCAAGCGGCTGGGCGAGCCCTACCCGGAGATCGTCAACGCCATGCGGGCCTGGCAGATCATCGACAAACTGCACGCCGCGGACCCGATCGACATCATTCACGACCACACCTTCGCCGGTCCGGGCAACGCGCCCGCGTACAAGATGCTCGGGATCCCCACCGTCGTGACCGTGCACGGCCCGGTCGACGCCCAGATGGACGAGTACTACCGGTCCCTGGACCGCTGCGTGAAGCTGGTGGCGATCAGCGACCGGCAACGCGAGCTGGCGCCGGAGCTGAACTGGATCGGCCGCGTGCACAACGCGATTCGCCCCTCGGAGTGGCCGTTCCGCACCGAGAAGCTCGACTACGCGCTGTTCCTGGGCCGCTACGCCCCCTACAAGGGGCCGCACCTGGCGCTCGAGGCCGCCCACGCCGCGGGCGTGCGCCTGGTGCTGGCGGGCAAACTGAACGAGCCGCCCGAGCACGAGTTCTTCGACGAATACATCACGCCGCGGCTCACCGAGTCCGACGATGTGTTCGGTGAGGCCGACGCCGCCGCGAAACGCCAGCTGCTCGCCGGGGCGCGCTGCCTTTTGTTCCCGATTCGCTGGGAAGAACCCTTCGGAATTGTCATGATCGAAGCCATGGTCTGTGGCACCCCGGTGATCGCACTGCGCGGCGGCGCGGTGGAAGAGGTCGTCGAACACGGCGTGACCGGCTTTGTTCTCGACGATCCGGACGAACTGCCCGGCGCTATCGCGCGCGCCCACGAGATCGATCCGTACGCCTGCCGGGAACGGGTCGAAAGAAGGTTCTCCACCGGGCTGTTCGCGCAAGGCTACGAAGCGGCCTACCGCAAGGCGATCGAGCTGGCGAAGTCCCGCACCATCGCCGGGTCGGTCCGGGTGCGGCTGCCCGGTGACTCGCGGATCCTCAGCACCCACGTGCCGGGTGGTCGCGCGTGAGCGTTTTCAATTCCGGTCCGCCGGTGCTCATCGAGGGTGGCTCGGGTGTGGTCACCCTCGTCGAGGCCGGCACCTTCTGCCTGTCCGACCAGCTCGGCGACATCCACCCGGGCACCGCGCACGGCTTGTACTACCGGGACACGCGCCTTCTCACCCGCTGGGAGCTGCGCGTGGACGGTCTTCCGCCGGAACAGCTTTCGGTGGTCGTACGCGAGCCGTTCCGGGCCCGGTTCGTGGCCCGCAAACCGCCACCGCACGGGGTGGCCGACGCGACGGTGCTGATCCAGCGCCGTCGCATCGTCGGCGAGGGCATGCAGGAGATCATCAGCGTGCTCAACCTCGGCGACGAGGACACCGCGCTGACGGTGGTCCTCGACGCCGAGGCCGACTTCGCGGACCTGTTCGCGGTCAAGGAGGGCCGCGTCGGCGGTGGCGGTGGCGAGACCACCGCCACCGAGCACGGTCTGCGCATCACCGACCGCGGTCAGCAGGGGCGCGGCGTGGTCATCACCGCCACCGAGGAACCCGAGATCCAATCCGGATCGCTGACCTGGCGGATCCTGATCCCCGCGCACAGCAACTGGCAGACGGTGGTGCGCTGCCAGCCCATCGAGGACCACCGGGCCGTCCCGATGAACTTCGACGACGGCGACGAGGAGAGCCCCGAGGACAAGATCCGCCGCTGGCGCGCCAGCACCACCACCCTCACCGCCAGCGGCGCCGGCCTCAACACCATCCTGCAGCGCACCGAGACCGACCTGGGCGCACTGCGCTTGGACGACCCCGCCGACGGCACCTCCTACGTGGCCGCCGGCGCGCCCTGGTTCATGGCGCTGTTCGGCCGCGACAGCCTGCTCACCTCCTGGATGGCCTTGCTGCTGGATTCGGACCTGGCCGTCGGCACGCTGCGTCAGCTGGCGAAACTGCAAGGCACCGAGACCAATCCGATCACCGAGGAGGAGCCCGGCCGCATCATGCACGAGCGGCGGCACGGACCCGGCAGTGATCGGGTGCTCGGCGGCACCGTCTACTACGGCACCGCCGACGCCAGCCCGCTGTTCGTGATGCTGCTGGCCGAATGCCACCGCTGGGGTGTCGGTGAGGCCGCCGTGCGCGAGCTGCTGCCGGCCGCCGACGCGGCGCTGGGCTGGATCGACACCGACGCCGACCTCGACGGCGACGGATTCGTCGAGTACCGGCGCAAGACCGACCGCGGTCTGGCCAACCAGGGGTGGAAGGACAGCTGGGACGCCATCAGCTTCGCCGACGGCCGCCTCGCCGACCCGCCGATCGCGCTGTGCGAGGTGCAGGGTTACGTCTACGCCGCCCGCACCGGCCGCGCCGAACTGGCCGAGGAGGCCGGCGACCATGCCCTGGCCGAGCGGCTGCGCACCCAGGCCGCCGACCTGAAAGCCCGTTTCGACGAGGCCTTCTGGATGCCGAAGAGCGGCTGCTACGCGCTGGCCCTGGACGGGTCCAAGCAGCCGGTCGACGTCGGATCCAGCAACCCCGGCCACTGCCTGTGGACCGGCATCGTGCCCGACGAACGCGCCGCCGAACTGATCGAGCGGCTCGGCGCGGCCGACCTGAACAGCGGATTCGGTTTGCGCACTTTGTCTTCCACCGCACGCCGGTTCAATCCCATGGGCTACCACACCGGTTCGGTGTGGCCGCACGACACGGCCATCGCGGTGGCAGGTCTCATGCGCTACGGCCACATCCCCGGCGCGCTGGACCTGAGCGTGAAACTGGCCAGCGGGCTGCTCGAGGCCATCCAGGAATTCGGCGCCCGCCCGCCGGAGCTGTTCTGCGGTTTCGCGCGCTCCGAATTCCGTTCCCCGGTCCCCTATCCCACCTCCTGCTCACCGCAGGCGTGGGCGAGCGCCGCGCCGCTGCTGCTGATGCGCTCGTTCCTGGGCCTGGCGCCCGACGTCCCCAACCGCACCCTCACCATCGCGCCCCGCCTGCCCGACCGCGCGGGCACGATCCGGCTGACGGATCTGCGGCTGGGCCCGGCCACGATCAGCATCGAGGCCTGCGGTATGGACGCCCGCGTCGAGGGCCTGCCACCGGACTGGCAACTGAACCGGAAATGACGAAGAGGGAACCGCATGCGGTCACATGACGGCCGCGGACATCGCGGAACTCAGTCGATGCCTTCGTCGAGCTGTTCCCAGGTGAGGGTGATCTCGAAGGGGACGAGCGTGTCGATCGCCGCGATCAAGTGGTCGCCGCGGTTGCGGTACCCGTTGGAAACGTATCTGCCATCGGAGTCGAGAGTGAGGCGCGGTTCGGCGATACAGCGGGGTTCGGGAGACGTCTTCGGGCATCACCAGGTAGTCGTCGATACCGAGGACCCGGCTGTACGTCTTCGGCGAAGACCAGTCGAACGCTTCCGGCACGGTGGCGATCCTCCGGGCATGCGAAACGGTTACTCGATCGACGTCCGCACGGGACCTGGACGAGAACAAGCATATCCGCCGATGACGTAGACGCCATTGAGATCCTCGCAGCCCATGCGTGGCGGCGAATGCGGCGGCCGCTGCCGCCTCACCGTCGGCAGGATAACGAAGAGGCGGTCCCAGCTCTGAGCCGGGACCGCCTCTTCGTTGTTGTGTCCGGAGGGGGACTTGAACCCCCACGCCCTAATACGGGCACTAGCACCTCAAGCTAGCGCGTCTGCCATTCCGCCACCCGGACCGGTGGTGCTCAGCAAGGTTATCGGATCGGGCCGCGCGGACCAAATCGATCGATGTAGTGCGTGTTTGCCGAGCGAGCGGAGGCGGTGGGAGTGGTTGCCGCCGGGCCGGATACCGACCCGGCAGGCCACCCCCCGATCTCAAGCCTTCAGCGCCTCCAGCAGCGCGGCGCGCTGCCGGGAGCCCAGGCCGCCGATGCGGCGGTCGGCGGGGATCTCGGCCTCGTCCATCAGCTTGGCCGCCTTCACGGGGCCGATACCCGGCAGCGCCTTGATGACCGCCGCCACCTTCGTCTTCTTGACCAAGTCCTCCGCGTCGGCGCGCTTGAGCACCTCGGCGAGACTGACGGACCCCTGCTTGACCTGCGCGATGAGTTCCGAGCGGGCCTTACGAACCGCCGCGGCCTTCGCCAGCGCCTCGGAGCGTTGTTCGGGGGTCATGGTGGGCAGAGCCATATGTCCTTACCTTTCACTCGTTCGCTGGTATTTCGCCGACGATTCAACAGGACAGCGGGCCCTCCGCAAGTACGACACACCGCGTGGACGTGGCCGACACGTCGACCGACCGGCGAAATTCGGACGCGGGAGGCCTGACTCGAGCCTCCCACGACACCGGTCGACTGACCAGAAGTTTGCTGGCAGACGTAGCTGGCAAATATCCGACCGCACGCGAGGCATCGGGACTACGGTGGGCGCGAACATCACCGGGCACCGGCGAAGGGCGGGGCAGATGCAGGGGTCGTATCCGTACGCCGAACCGGCCACGACCGTGCCGTCCCTGGCCGATCGATACGCCAGCGCGGACCCTGTGACCTGGAACGGAGCGCAGGTCTACCCCCTGCACTCGGAGGCTCTCGGGGACTCCCCCGCCACCGTCCGGCTGACCCTGCGCACCGCGGTCGCGCGGGCGGGCGTGCGCAGCCTCGGCATCGGGCTTGCCGTGGACCGGGGCAATGTGTTGCTGGGTGGCCGCCAGATCAGGGGGGTTGACGTCTGGAGTGACGCGATGGACGGCGGAATCGACCTCGAGGTGTGTCCCACCGACACCGACGCCGCCATCACCCTCACCCCGGTGTGGGTGGACGACTCCGGCGCGACCGTCTCCTGGGCCGGCAACTACGGGATGCTGATCACCCGCGAACCGGCCATGACCGTGCTGCACTGCTCCACCGGCGTCGGACCGCCCGATTTCGGAGAACTCGTCGTCGAGCTCACCACCGCCAGGAAACCGCCGCGTCCCGATCTGCCCCCCGACGCCGGCCGCTACCAGAACGCGCTCTACGAGCTGGGTGTGGCGATGCAGAGCCGCGGCGACGAGGAACAGGCCTGTCAACTCTGGGCGCAGGCAGCCGAATTCGGGCACGTGGGCGCGGCCTACGACCTGGGTGTGGTCCGCTACCGCCGCGGCGACTACCCCGAGGCCGAACACTGGTGGCGCACGGCCGCCACCCACGGTGACCCGCGTGCGATGGCGGGCCTGGCCGAGTTGCTCAGTCGCCGCGGCGGCCCCGGTGAGGCGCGGGTCTGGCGCACGTCCGGCGCCACCGAGTCGCGCTGAGGAGCCCCGGACGCGGTCTGTGACGCGATTCACCCGACCCGGAGTTGAATCTCCGGGTCCGCCCCCGATTGCGGGGCGGGCGCGTCCATCTACAGTGGCGGTCGATCGCGCGGCCGCCTCGGCCCCGCGCCCGACCCACGAGGAACGCATGATGAACACCGCGCGATGGACGGCCGTGGCGGCCGCCGCACTGGCCGCAACCCTGCTCTCGGGTTGCTCGGATGTCGAGAAGGCGCTCAACCAGGGCGGCGACACCAAGTGCAGCGACTACCTGATCCAGAGCGCCGACACCCAGCGCATCACCGTCACCAAGTTCATCAAGCAGCAGTCCGGCACCCAGAACGAACCCTCCGGCACCCAGGTCGACCTCTCCATGGCCGCGGTCCAGGGCCTGTGCCAGATCCAGGCCAACAAGGACACCCCCATCAAGAACGCCAACCTCCTCGGCATCCTCCACTAGCCCCAAACCCTCCCCCGCGCACCTCATTTCGCCTGGCCCAGCCCCGATTTCCGTTTCCGCCAACCCCTCCGCTAATCTTGTCCCGCACCACCGAGTCCGGGTGGCGGAATGGCAGACGCGCTAGCTTGAGGTGCTAGTGCCCGTATTAGGGCGTGGGGGTTCAAGTCCCCCTCCGGACACAACGAAGCGCGAATCCTTTTGCTCCGCAAAGCGATTCGCGCTTTGTCGTTGATCGGCGACCGTGTGGTCTGATCCATTTACGAACCCGGGCGTTCGGGTGCTGCCCGGAAAACTCGGGCCTGGGTGGTGGCCGACGCCCGGACTCCCCCGGTCGTATCGCGGAGAGTTCCCCGCATGCTGGCGAGTTGATGGTCGATTCGCCCGTCGGCTTCCAGCAGTGTGGGCGCGGGTGCCGCGTGTCCTCCCGTCCAGATGACCGACAGATCCAAGCTGATCATGCGGGTCAGTGGAGACTCGGTCCGCATCCCGGCATCCAGGAGGAACGCGTCGAGGAACATGAGGTCGGTCAATCGTCCGCCGATCTCGGCGGTTCGATGCTCCGAGCCGGTGGCGGTCGGCACCGCCCACAGCGCGACACGCGCTTGTCCGTCATGGAAGTCGTCATAGCTCAGCGGGTAATCCAGCGCCCGCAGGTTCAGCCCCTTCAAGAACGGTGCCCACTCGGTCACCCAGGGCAAAGGGTGGCAGTGGTCGAAGGAGATAGGCTGCGTGCCTTGGCCTCCGAGGCCGTTCATCATCTGCGGGTCCACGAACCACGCCGAGGCGGTCAACACCAGGGCGCCTTCCTGTTCGATGGTCACCTCACACAATCCGCAGCTGCGGCCGGCCGACAGCACCCGCGCCGCCACCTGTAGTGCGCCCGGCTTGGTGGGCGCGGTGAACACGGTGTGGATACTGCGCAACGTGCGGCCCGGCATCTGCGCGAATCCCGCCAGCGCGGCGACCGCCGCGGAGTAGCCCCCGAAACCTATTCCCTGATAGCACAATTCGGGCGGCACGATCGACCGGAACCGGGAACCTTCCACCTCGAGGCGCACATCCCCGAGCGGGGTAGGAATCTGTGACGACGTCGTCATGGTGAACCGCCCTCAGGAAAGGATCGCGTGTGCGCGGTGGTCGCGTCCGGATGTTCCGATCACATCATTGCGGGGGTGGGTAGGGTTCCAGAATCGCCAGATATGGTGCGCCGGGGCGAGCTTGTGGCGGGTTGGCTTCGTGGTGAGGGGTGACCTCCACCTGGTTCTGTTCGAGGTGGTTGAACAGTGTCGCCCGGAGGTCGCCGGCCTCGCGTAGTGCTTGGCTGATCTCGCTGAGCACGGTTTCTTCGCCGTTTCGCTCGGCGAGTTCACGATGCCGGGCCAGTGCCTGTCCGAAATGCTGGGCGGCCTCGGCATAGGCCCCGGTTTTCGCGTGTGCCGTGCCGAGGTTGGTGAGGACGATCGCTTCACCGCGGCGGTCGCCGAGCTCGTGGTAGATGGCCAGTGCCTGCCGATGCAGGTCGACGGCCACGGCATGGTCGCCGGATCTCGTGTGCACGCCGCCGAGGTGCGTCAGGACGATCGCTTCACCGCGGCGGTCGCCGAGCTCACGGTCGATCGCCAATGCCTGCTGGTGCAAGTCCGTGGCCCCGGCGTAATCGCCTGCGTGCCAACAGCGTACGAAGCCGAGGTTCGTGAGGGCGTGAGCTTCACCGCGGCGGTCGCCGAGCTCGCGGAATATGGCCAATGCCCTCAGGTGTAGATCCGCGACCTCGGGGCAATCGCCGCTGGCCCACCGCGCGGTACCGAGGCTGGCGATGGCACCGGCCACGCCGCGCCGGTCACCGAGTTCGCGGTAAATGGCTAAGGCCCGCTGGTGCAGGTCGGCGGCCTGGGCATGGTCCCCGCTGCTCCAGCGCACGATGCCGAGGTAGGTGAGGGCGCCGGCCTCGCCGCGGCGGTCGCCGAGTTCGCGATAGATGGCCAACGCCTGCTGATAGAGATCGGCAGCCCCGGCACGATCTCCGATTCGGCGGCGCACGATGCCAAGATTGTCGAGGAGCTTGGCTTCACCGATTCGATCGCCGAGTTCGCGATAGATGGCCAACGCCTGCTGCATCAGGTCGGTCGATCTCACGTAGTCCCCGGTCCTGCGATGCACGATGCCGAGGTTGGCCAGAGCTTCGGCCTCACCGGGCTGATCGGCGATATCCCGGGCCGTGGAGACAGCGCGTGAATGCAGGTCTACGGCCAGTGGCCACGGCCCGTCCCGATCCAGCAACCGAGCCAGTGATCTGGTCAGCGCGATCACCCGCATGGGCTCCCGAGCGGTGACGTATTCCAGGCAGGCCAGCAAGTTCGCGCGCTCGGTACGCATCCAGGTCACCGCCTGGGCTGAGTTCACGAAATCTCGACCCCTATCGCGAATGAGCCTGGACGGCGGCGGGTCGGTGGGCTGTGCTGCCGGACCGATCCTGCGCGCCAGATGCTCCTCCGCCGCCGCCGCGGTGCGCTGGTAGTAGTCCAGAAGCCGTTGCACGGCTCGCTGGTTGTCGTCCACCGGCTCGCTGGATGCCAAGGCGCCCGCGTATTCGAGCAGCAGGTCGTGCAACCGATACCGACCCGGTGTCGTCTCCTCGATCAGGTGATCGGTGTAGAGCGCCTCCAGCTCTCGCCGCGCGACGTTCACCGGGAGATCGTCGAGGGCGGCGACGGCATGAGCATCGATGTCCAGGCCAGGATTCAGGCTCAACCGCCGGAACAAGCGCTGTCTGTCCGGCGACAGGTTCTGATACGACATCGTGAACGCGACGTACACCGCCCGCTGTCCCACCTCGAGTTCCCCTAGGCGATTCTGCGTAGTCGCGAACTCTGCTGCCATCGCCGCGATCGTCCAAGCCGGGTGGTGGGCCAGGCGGCCGGCCAGCAGTACGATCGCCAAGGGCAAATACCCACAGCGCCACGCGATTTCCCGCGCGGCCGCCAGCTCACCGGCAGACTCGGGGCGCCGCGCCAACTCGCAGAACAATCGTGCGGCGGCGTCGGATTCCAGGGGCGCCAAAGAGATTGGAATCGCACCGTCGAGCGCGACCAGGCGCCGGCGGCTGGTGATCAGTGTGAGGCATGCACGCCCGGTGGGTAGCAGAGGCTCGACCTGAGCGGCGTCTTTGGCGTCATCCAAGACCAGCAACAGGCGCTTGCCGGCCGATCGATCGCGCCACATGTCGCGCCGATCCTCGAAGCTGTCCGGAATCCTGCTCGGATCCAATCCGAGGTTGGTGAGTAGGCCGGCCAACACCGCGATCGGGCTCGCAGGATGCTGTCCCGGGGTGTGGGTGCTCAACTCGACGAAGTACCGCCCATCCGGGAATCGGTCGGCCAATTGATGCGCGGCATGGGTGACGAGCGCCGTCTTACCGACACCCGGCATGCCATCGACGGTGTAGACCGTCGGCGATCGTCCAGGCTCGGCGGCTGACAGGATTTGACGTAGCGCTTCCTGGCGGTCGACGAGCGTGGGAACATCCCGTGGCAAGGTGTCGGTGACAACGGATTGTGGCGGCGAAGGTGCCTGCTGCAGGTAGATCGGTCCGTAGTTGTTCCCCGCGATGTTCGCCTGTCGCGAGCTGCCTTCCGCGCCGGGCTGGAACTGGGACACGACAGATCAGAGGTTGATCTGTCCGAGGTTGTCACCACGGAAATTGACCTGCTTGGCATTATCGAACGCCTGTGCCACGAACGTGTCGGTCGCCGGATCCTGTCGGGCGAGGGCCAGTAGACGCTCGAGTTCGTACCTGAAGGTGGCGTCCACTCGCGCCGCTTCACTGATTCGTGCCGCGACGACAGCCTGTGCATCCTCATTCGGACTCTTCGCCAGAGCCGCTACCGCGGTTTCGGTTTCATTGTCGCCCTTGAACTTCGCGGCGATCAGTTCCTTGAGGTTCTTGATCGCGCTCCAGGCACTCGCGCCCGCATCGGTAGCGAAGCGTTCACCGAATTTCGTAGCCAATAACGCGGCGGCAGCGATGCCTACAGTGACCGGTTCCACCATCGCGAGGTCCTCCCACCCGGCTGGAGCAGTGCGCCAGGCTACCGCCTGTACCCGACCGAGCTCGGCCGACTGCCGCTCGACCAAGTCTAGTGCCGGGCATCAGATGAGCGTGGCGTCATGACTGCAATCAGCGAAACCGGTTGGTTTTCACCACAATTCGCGACGGACCGAGTTGCCCCGTGTCACCGCCGGTGCAGGCCCTCACCACATTCGCGACCTTCACCGCCGTGCCCGACTACCGTGCATCGGCACCGCGCTCGACCGTCAGTGAGCACAACCGGCGCACGTTCCACGGGACGATGGTGAGCACTTGGGGTACCCGAATTCAGTAGTCGACCCCTCCGTTTACCGGAATTCGAGTAAGGCACTACTCGATACTTGGCGATTCTCCGGCGCGACACTCGATGGGTGTTTACCGGATCGGCGGCGAAGAACATCGTCCTCTGTCTCGATGGGACAGGTAATCAACTGCGGGCCCGCGGCAGCACCAATGTCGTGCGGCTCTTCGAGATGCTCGATCTGAGCGATTCCACCGCACAGATCGCGTTCTACGATCCGGGCGTCGGCACCTTCAGTGCCCGGGGTGCGTGGTCGCCGCCGGCGCGGTGGTTGTCGCGCGTGCTCGGGCTGGCCGTGGGCAGCGGTCTGCGCTCGAATCTCGCTGAGGCCTATACCTATCTGATCGAGCATTGGCAGCCGGGCGACCGGGTGTTCGTCTTCGGTTTCAGCCGGGGCGCCTACACCGCGCGGGCCCTGGCCGGGCTGCTGCACGAGCCCGGTCTGCTGCGGCCCGGCAGCGAGAATCTCGTCCAGTATGTGGTCAGCGCCTACACCCGCAAGACGACGGATTGGCCGGAACTGCGCCGCTATGCCCGCTCTTTCTGTTCGAAGACTCCCGAGGGCGAATTCTCGATTCCCATCGAGTATCTGGGGGTCTGGGACACGGTGAAGGCGGCCGGGTTGTTCCGCTGGAATCTGCACTGGCCGTTCACCCGGCAGATCCCGAATGTCGAACGCGTCCGGCATGCCGTGTCCATCGATGAGAAGCGACGCCCGTACGAGCAATATCTGGTTGAGCCGAAAGGTGAGCGGCCCGTTCTGACGGAGGCGTGGTTCGCCGGTGTCCATTCCGATGTCGGCGGCACCTTCGAAGACGATCCGCGCCTGGCCGAGATCGCGCTGAAATGGATCACCGACGGCGCGATCGAGGCCGGATTGACCGTGCAGCCCAGGGCCTACCGCGATGTCTGCGCCCTGACCGAGAGCCATGCGAGCGGCCTGGTGCACCGCATGGGCTGGATCTGGGCGCTGCTCACCTACCGCCACCGCCGCATCCCCGCCGAAGCCCTGCTGCACGCGAGCGTGCGGACCCGGTGCGAGACGAATACGAACTACGGCAAGCGAATCCCGCGCGCGGTCCGGTGGGAGGACGAGCAATGGACGAAACCACACCTGTAGTCGCCTACAGCATGGGCGGCATCTGCCCGCCCGCGCGCCGCCGCTTGCGGACCTTCGCCTTCGACCCCATGTCGACGCGCCTGACCGGCCGCTTCCTCACCTTGGACATCCCGTTCGAGAAGTTCAAGGGCCCAGGCCCGGACGGCGGACTGGTGCAGGTCATCGACTACGACGCCAGCCGCGACAAGTGGTACGCGCCGATCGACCTCGACAACCCGTACCTCTTGGCGCAGGACGGAATTCGCCCGACCGAGAGCGATCCGCGCGCCCATCAACAGATCGTCTACGCCGTCGCGATGAGTGTGCTGGAACGATTCGAGCGCTTCATGGGCCGCCGTTTCCGCTGGCATCGTGAGCAGGTGCTGCGCCTGGTGCCGCATGCCTTCGAGGGCCAGAACGCCTATTTCGATCCGAAGCGCCGCGCGGTCCTGTTCGGCTACTACCGGGCCGACGCCGAGAATCCGGGCGCGAATCTGCCCAGCCAGATCATCTTCACGTGTCTGTCGAGCGATATCGTCGCGCACGAGGTGACCCACGCGATCGTGCACCGAATCCGCCGCCTCTACAGCGAATCCACGCATCGGGACGTGTTCGCCTGGCACGAGGCCGTCGCCGATCTGATGGCGTTGTTCCAGCATTTCACCCACCGCGACGTGGTCCTCGACGCGATCACGAAGACCTCGGGCGAGCTCGGCAAGAGTGGCGGCCTGCTGGATCTGGCACGGGAGTTCGGCGAGTCCACCGGCCGCGGCGCGGCCCTGCGTTCGGCGATCCGCAGCCCGGACCGCACCCCCGCTCAGTTTCTGGCGGCGCGGGAGCCGCACGAGTTGGGCGCGTGCTTCGTGGCCGCGGTCTTCGACGCCTTCCTCGACGCCTATCAGAGCGCGATCGCGGACCTGCTGCGCATCGCGACCGGCGGCACCGGCGTGCTGCCGCCCGGCCATCTGCATCCGGACCTGGTGTCCCGGATCGCCGACGAGGCGGTCAAGACCGCGGATCGCCTGCTCGGAATGGTGGTGCGCGCCTTCGACTATCTGCCGGTGGTGGATGTCCGCTTCGGCGATGTGGTGCGCGCCATCGTCACCGCCGACCGCGGCCTCTACCCCGAGGATCGCCGGCATCTGCGCGCCACGCTGGTGGAGGCGCTGCGCCGGCGCGGCATCTGGCCGACCAGTGTCGCCTCGCTGACCGATGAAGCCCTGGTCTGGCATCAGCCCGAGAACGGCCTGAAACTCAGCGAGGGCAAGCACGCGGTGGACCTGTCCAAGGTCATCCTGTCGGCCTCCCGGGATCTGGACCCGGGCGGCGCCGCGGGCGAATTGCGCACACCGCCGGTCCCCGACGGCAATGGCAGTCCCCGCGCCCTGGAACTCCCGACGACGAGTTCGGTCTTCCGTGAGGTCGCCATCGGCATCACCGCGTGGGCGCGCGTGAACGCCCTGCAAGTCGGACTCGATCCGAAGCTGCCGATCAGCTGCGAGGGCATCCACGTGTCCTACCGGCAGGCGGGCGATCGGTTGCCGCGCCCCGAACTGGCCATTCAGCTGCTGCAGCGGCGCACCGATCTCGAGGATCCGAAACAGTTCAAGCCACCGGCGATTCGCGCGGGCACCGCCCTGGTCGTCCGGGCGGACGGCAGCGTCGAATACATCATCGCGAAGCCACTGCCGCTCAGCGATCCGACCCTGGCCACCGACGACAATGCCCGAGATTTCCACGAAGCCGGGAAGCAGCGGCTCGCCGAAATGACCCAATGGTTCGAGTCCCTGGAGGCCGCCGACCCGTTGAGCGCCTTCACGGCCGAGCACGCGATCCACCGTCTCGGCTTCGCCACGATCCATTCCGACACCGGGGAGTAGATGCGAGATGGACGCCCCGGCAACGATTTCGGTCCGCATGTACAACGTGGGCTTCGGTGACGCCTTCACCGTGACGGTCCGCCGCGGCGAGGACACCTGGCGGATGCTGGTCGACTGCGGTGTGCACAGTCAGGGCCGGGCCCGCCCGATCCGCGACTCGGTGCGCGCGATCATCGCCGACCTCACCGAGGCCGCCCCCGACCACCGCCCGCACCTCGATGTCGTGGTCGCCACCCACCACCACGCTGACCACATCACCGGATTCGCCTGCGAGGAATGGGAACAGGTGCTGGTGGACGAGGTGTGGGTGCCGTTCGTCGAGGACCCCGACGACGCGGACGCGCGCCGTATTCGCGGCGGTCAGGCTGAGGCCGCCAACGGCCTGTTGGCGTTGAGCGAGCGTCGTGTCGCCGAGCTCGACGGCCACTCGGTCGCCGGTGTCGAGCAGGCCCGCATGTTCGCGCTCAACGCGCAGGGCAACGCGGCCGCGACCGATCGCCTGCTGGGCCGCGATCAGCGCGGGTTCGCCGCCCCGCACCGGGTTCGGTTCCTGCCCAGCCGCACCGAGGCCGAGAACCGGATCGCCGTGGACCGCGTCGGCGTGGTCGCCCACATTCTCGGGCCTTCCCGCGACATCACGTTCCTCAAACGCATGGATCCGCCCGCCCAGCAGTCGTGGCCGCTGGTCCGGGCGGGCGACGCCGCCGCCGGGCCGCTCACGCCGCTGTTCCACACCCGCTACATCACCTCCGGTCCGCTGCCGGGCCGGCTTCCGGAGGCGAAAACGGATCTGGCGCTGGAGAATCTGGTGCACGATGACGACCGATTGCTGCGCGCCGCGGCGATTCTGGAGAACGCCGTGAACAACACCAGTGTCTTCTTCGTCCTCGACGTGTCCGGGACGCGGCTGCTGTTCCCGGGGGACGCGCAGCAGGGCGCGTGGGAGTACGTGTTCTCCGACGCGCGCAATGCCGATCTGCTGACCGACCTGGCCCTGTACAAGGTCGGCCATCACGGGTCGCACAATGCCACTCCTCGCCGATTCGTCGAAAAGGATTGGCAGACATCGGGTTATGCGATGGTTCCGTTCGGGCCGGTGCGGCGATGGGTGAAGACCATACCCAAGAAGTCGCTGATCGAATCGCTCGAGCAGCACCATCACACGGTGGTCCGAGCGGACCAGCCGCCCGAGGCCGTGCCCGGTCGCCTGGCCGTGCACGGTGACCTCTGGACCGAGGTCACTCTCACCGCAACGAATCACCATCAGGAGTGAAAGACATGCCCACCGGAGACGCCATCATCGTGTGCACGCCGCGCAGCCTGCCCGGCGAGACCCTGTTCGCGGCCGCGAGGACGGCCGTGGAGATCAATCCCGCGAACCGCCCGTACCTGCGCCCGGTGACCGGATTGGTCGCGCCGGGGACAGTGAACAAGGAGTTCATCTCCGCCCTCACCACCAAGTACTGGCGCAGCGGCGGCGTCCAGCTGGCCGTCCGCTTCCTCGACACCGACGACGCCGACCTCAAACAGCGCATCGTCAGCCATATGAACGCGTGGTCGCCGGGGGCGAACATCAAGTTCTCCGAAAGCCGCGGCAAGGACGCCGAAGTGCGGATCGCGCGCACCCCCGGCGACGGCTACTGGTCGTATCTGGGCACCGACATCCTGCACATCGCGGCCGACCAGCCGACCATGAACCTGGACTCCTTCTCCATGGACACCCCCGAGAGCGAGTACAAGCGCGTCGTCCGCCACGAGACCGGCCATACCCTGGGCTTCCCGCACGAGCACCTGCGCCGCGAGGTCGTCGACAACATCGACCCCCAGAAGGCGATCCGCTACTTCCAGGAGGCCGACGGCTGGAGCCCGGACACCACCCGCGCCCAGGTCCTGACCCCGCTCGAGGACGTCAGCCTCATCGCCACGCCGACCGACACCGTGTCGATCATGTGCTACCAGCTGCCGGGCTCGATCATGCGCGACGGCAAACCCGTCCCCGGCGGCCTCGATATCGACGCCCAGGACCGGAAGTTCGCCCAGACGCTCTACCCGGCGACCCTGGTGGGCGCACCCCACCCCGCCGCGAAGGCCACCGCGCACGCACGGTGACCACGCTTCGATCCGAGGGGACGGCCGAAGCCGTTGCATCGCAGCGGCTTCGACCGATCGAAGCGAGGGAGCGCCGGATGCGACTCAGGTGAGCATGCGGGTCAGGTGAGCATGCGGGTCAGGACCGCGGTCACGGCCGCGCGGGCGGCCTCGACGGGAAGGGACTGATGGCGGCGCAGGACGTCCCAGGTCTCCCATGAGCACATCGCGAAAACGGCCTCGCGGGAGTCGGGTTCGAGGGCGTCGAGCTCGGGTAGGTGAGTGCGGAGGTGGGCGCGCAGGGCGGCGCGGCTCTCGTCCAGTCGTTCCGAGAGAACCACGGACTCGTGTTCGCGCAGCAGCGCGGCCCGGCGGGTGCCGGTGACGTTCTCGAAGAGTTCGGAGCGCAGGGCCACCAGGGCGTCGATGCGCTGGTTCAGATCGCCGGTCACCGGTTCGAGAAGAGCGATCCAGTGCCGGGCGATCTGGGTCTGCGCCGCATCGAGATACAGCGTCTCCAGGTCCTGGAAGTGGTGGTAGACCGACCGCGTCGCGACGCCCGCCCGTTCGGCGACCGCCTGCGCGGTCGGTTGCAGGTTGCCCTCGTCGATCAGCGCCAGCGCGGCCTCGAGGACCGCCTGGCGGTTCTTCGCCGCTCGTGCGGTCCGTCCGTCCATCATGGTCAACCCTACACAGCGACCTTAATTGTTGCACTCATCGTGCAAATAGATTTAGGGTCGGCGGTATGCACGCATCGCGGACAGGAGCAACCGAATGATCAGCAGGCGAGGCTTTTTCGGCACCGGCGCGATGGCGGGAGCGACGGCCGCCGCGGTCGCGGCCGCGGGCCCGGCCGCCGCGGATCCGGGCCGCCGGGACAACGAGCCGGGCAAGCCGAACATCCTGGTCGTCATCGTCGACGAGATGCGGGCCCCGATCTGGTTCCCCGAGCAGTCCGTCCTGGACACGATCCTGCCGAATATCGCCGCGCTGCGGAACAAGTCGGTCTCCTTCGAACAGCACTACACCGCCGCCAACGACTGCACCCCCTCCCGCGGCGCCCTGGTGACGGGCCTGTACGCCCACCAGACCGGCTGCTTGTCGACCTCGCAGTCGGAGCTGGCGGCGGGCTTCCCCACCTGGGGTTCGATGCTGCGCGAGCAGGGCTACCGCACCGCCTGGTGGGGCAAATGGCACCTGGGCCACTACGCCGACACCACCCCCGGCGGCCTGGACCGCTACGGCTTCGACGGCGGCACCTACCCCTCCCCCAACGGCGCGCCCGAACAGGGCCTGCAGATGGACGGCCGCATCGTCGACGAATTCGTGCGATGGTTCGAAACCGATGCGGCGCAAGGTCCGTGGTGCACGACGGTGTCGCTGGTCAATCCGCACGACATCCAGTGGTGGCCGCGCTGGACGCGACGCACGCTGGCCAACAACGATATTCCGCGCTGGATCAACGATCTGCCCGGCAACTTCGAGACCCTCGAGCAGCTCTCCCGCAAGCCACGACTGCAGCTGGCGCTGGTCGAGGTGTCGGCGGCGACCTTCGGGCTGGCACCCTACGGCACGCCCGGCGCCGACCAGGAGTGGATCGAGCTGCGCAACCTCTACCTGTGGTTCCAGCAGCAGGTCGACACCCAGATCGGCCGCGTCATCGCCGCGGTCGAGGCCCGGCCCGAGGTCGCCGCGAACACCGTCGTGGTGTTCACCTCCGACCACGGCGACTACGCGGGCTCCCACGGCCTGCACGGCAAGGGCGGCGGCGCCTACGACGAGGCCATCCGGGTACCGCTCTACATCCACGACCCGCGCGGGCTGCTGACTCCGTCCCCCGGCGTGCGCGAACACCTCACCTCCAGCGTCGATCTCGCCGCCCTGCTGCTGACCATCGGCACCGGCGGCTCCGGCTGGCGCGCCGACGAGCGCTACGCGCATCTGGCCGGGCGGCACGATATCGCCGCGGTGGCCCGCGATCCGCGCGCGCCCGGGCGGCCGTGGATCCTGCACACCACCGACGAGCACTCCATCGAGGAGGCCGCGGTCCGATTCAACGGCGACGCACCGGGACACGTGATCGCGCTGCGCACCGCCGACGCCAAATTCGTCCGCTACTCGCATTGGGCTCCCGGCACCTCGCGCATCGACCCGGCACTACAGGAGGAGTACGAGCTCTACGACTACTCCACCGGCGACGGCCGGCTCGAGCTCGACAACACCGCCGCCATCGGCGGCGCCCTGCGCGACACCATGAGCCGACTGCACGACGAGGCCGTGCGAACCGAGCTGCGGCAACCGCTACCCTCCTACCTGCGGCAGGCCGAGCAGGACGGATGGAACGATTACTTCACCCAGACCGCGAAACCCTTCGGGGAGCAGCTCGCCGACTTCCTGCGGGACGGCATCGGTGCGAAATAGTGCACGGGGCGGCGTCATCGGCGCCGCCGCCACCCTGTTCGCCGCGGTGGCCGCGACCGCAGCCGCCCTGCCCATCCCGGCGGTGCCCGGCGCGCCGCCGGTGTTCATCGGCAATCCGGCCGTCGCACAACCGATCACCGATCTTCCGCCGGTTCCGCAACACCCCTACCTCGCCCCCAACGGCAGTTCCGGCATCCACGACGACGGCTGGATGAGCAACACCACGACCCGTCCCGGACCGCTCGGCCACGATATTCGCGTGGTGTCGTCGGTCGTCGGCGGCGAGTGCGGATCGCTCACCTTCGACCATGCCGGACGGATCGTCACGACCTGCATCGGGCCGTCCCCCGCGCTGTACCTGCTGGATCCGGTCACCCTGAATGTGCTGGGCCGCAGCCCGCTTCCCGGCGACCCGGGGGCCTTCCTGCGCCCGGGCGCGTTCGGCAACTTCACCGGCGGCGCGTACTTCTACCTCGACGAGCAGGATCGCGCCGTGGTCGCGTCCCGCGACGGCCACATCCGCGTGTTCGCCGAGAACGGCGCCGGTGACGGCTTCACCGTCGTACACGACCACGACCTGACCGGACTGCTGCGGCCCGGCGAGACGTTCAACTCGGCGCTGCCCGACAGCGCAGGGCTGCTGTGGTTCGTGGCCCGCACCGACGGCGTGGTCGGCACCCTGGACCTGAACACCGGTGCGGCACAGGTGATCCGGCTCGGCGACGGCGGTAACGGTGAGATCGAGAACTCCTTCGCGGTGGGGACCGATGGTGACGTCTACATCGCCACCAACCGCGAACTGCTCCGCTTCGACGCCGGTCCCGACGGCGCACCCGCCATCACCTGGCGCATCACCTACGCCAATAGCGGGCAACGCAAACCGGGCCAGGTCGACGACGGCACCGGCACCACGCCGACCATTCTGTCCGGCGGCTATGTCGCCATCACCGACAACGCCGATCCGATGAATGTCGTCGTCTACCGCACCGCACCCGGAGCCGCGCGGCGGCAGGTGTGCGCGGTCCCGGTGTTCGGCGCGGGCGCCAGTGACACCGAGAATTCCTTGATCAGCGCGGGCGACTCGTTGATCGTCGAGAACAACTACGGCTACACCGGACCCGAGGCCACACTGCTCGGAAAGACCACCACCCCCGGTTTCGCCCGTATCGACATCGACCCCGGCGGAATGGGCTGCCACCAGGTCTGGGCCAATACCACCGAGGCCGCGCCCACCGTGGTGCCCAAGCTCTCGCTGGCGACCGGACTGATCTACACCTACACCAAGGGCACCGAACCCAGCGACCCCTGGTACTTCACCGCGCTGGATTTCCGCACCGGGGCGACGGTCTGGAAACACCTCGCCGGAACCGGTCCCGGCTTCAACAACAACTACGCCGGAATCACCATCGGTCCTGATGGCGTCGCCTATCTGGGTGTCATCCCGGGGTTGATCGCTGTGCGTGACAACTGAATCGCCACTACGGTGGGTCGGCACACACCAGCCCGATCCATCATGGGAGTCCGCATGTCCGTTCCGACGAGAGGCGTCGCTGCCTCCGTGCAACTCACCGCACCACCCGGGCGGTCGGTACCGTCGCCCATGGTGTGGCTGATCGGAACGCTGGGCGTAGTGGCCGCCGCCCTGTACCTGGTCCAAGCCCTGCCGGCGCCGCGCGCGATGTTCCCGCTGGACGATCTCGACGTCTATCGGGTCGCGGCCGACCGTGTGGTGCACGGGGTTTCGGTGTACGACAGCCCCTTGCGCGGGCACACGCGCGGCGAGTGGGAATTCGTCTACACCCCGTTCGCGGCGCTGCTGTTCGTGCCGCTGGTGGTGTTGCACGGCTCGGCGCTCGGCGTCGCCGGCGCATTCGGCAATATCGCGCTGCTCGCCGCATCGGTGTGGGCCGCCCTGGCGCTGCTGGGTTTCCGGCGCGACCGCCGGCTGCTGATCGTCGTCCCCGCGGCCACCGCGCTGCTGCTGTGGTGTGAGCCGACCCGGCAAACCATCGGCATCGGCCAGGTCAACCTGCTGCTCCTGCTGCTGGTCCTGGCCGATCTGGCCCTGCCCGACTCCTCCCGCTGGAAGGGCGCGCTGACCGGCATCGCCGCCGGAATCAAGCTGACGCCCGCCTTCTTCATCCTCTACCTCCTGGTGACCGGGCGCTTCCGCGCGGCCGCCACCGCGGCGGGCGCGTGTGCCGCGACCCTGCTGATCGGTCTGGCTGTCATGCCGAAGGATTCCCTCACCTTCTGGAGCGGCGCGTTCGCCGACCCGGCCCGCGTCGGCGTCCCCGGCAACCCCGACAACGAGTCCCTGCGCGGCCTGCTCGCCCGCTCCTTCGGTTCCGGCGGCCTCGCGCAATTGCTCTGGCCCGCAGCGGCGCTCGCCACCGCCCTGGTCTGTCTGGTGGTGGCCCGACGCCTCTCCGCGACCGGCCGCGAACTGCTCGCCGTGACCCTGTGCGGCATGACCGCCGCCGCGGTCTCCCCCTACACCTGGATCCACCACTGGGTCTGGCTCGCACCGCTGCTGATCTGCGCGGTCGATCTCGCCCTCCTCCGTCACCGTTCGGCCCTGACGGTCTCGGGCCTGGTCGTGGTATTCCTGCTCTGCTCGGGCGGCATCCTGCCGGTCCTCGGTCTGCCCTCCGAAAGCGTTCTCCGCCTCGGCGACCCGGGCCCGTTCGCCCTCGTCGCCCACAACGCCTACATCTGGCTCACCTGGGCGCTCCTGGTCGCCGCCGCGATCGTGACCCGCCGCGGGCAGTCGGGTCAGGATTCGGTGAAGATCGGTGCGGTCGCGAGCAGCAGCCGGGTGAGCTCGGCCTGACGGTGGGTGCCGGTCTTCTGGAAGATGTGCTGCAGGTGCACCCGCACCGTGGGCAGCGTGACCGCCAGATCATCGGCCACCGCCTGCAGCCCCTCCCCGCGCAGCACCCCTTCGGCGATGGCCGCCTCGCGCGGGGTGAATCCGTAGAGCATCCGCCAGATCTCCGCCGGCGACCGCCGCAGGCTCTCCTCCGGATCCACGATCGTCACCAGCGCCAATCGGGGATGCTGAAATGGACTGTCGCCCAGCCGAATCGGCACCGCGTGCAGCACGTAGTGCCGCCCCGCCGCGAGACCGGCGATTCGCAGGCTCCCGGCGGCGGGAACGCCGTGGTCCCGGCCGCAGGCGCGCACGATGAGGGCCCGCAAGGCCGTCCGCGCCCCCGGCGCGGCGGCGCTCAATTCGCCCAGTCCGTCCACCGACAGCCCGTCGCGGCGCGCCAGGATCGCGCGCGCCGCCGAGTTCATGTGCAGGATCAGCCCGCGCTCGTCGATCAGCAGCCCGCCCCGGTCGAGGTGCTCGAGGATGTCGGTGGTGAGCCGCAGTCCGCGTGGCTGCTCCGACACCATGCGCTCGATCCCGGCCGCCGCCCGCAGATGCGGAACCAATTGCCGTACCAGCTCCGTCGGCCACGGCTGGTCGTATCGGTGCGTCGATTCCGACGACAGGCACAGCCAGGTCGGTCCGTCGGCGCGGTCGGAGAAGCGGGCGAACACGGCGTCGCGGACACCGGTCGGTTTCGCCCAGTCGACGAAGAACTCGCTGCGGGACCGTTCGGTCGCGGTGATCGCTTCGACCACCCGCCCGACCGTCCCGGCCGGACTGCGCTCGATGAGTTCGGCGACCGGGTCCAGCGCGCGGTAGTACTCGTTCCATCGCACGGCGGCCTGGGGGTCGAGCCCGACCCCCAGGATGATCTCGCGGTCGCGTCCCGTCGTCTGCACGACCACCGCCGCGTAGGCCCCGAACACGCCGATCATCTCGTGCAGCGTCGCAGGCCACGTCGACGGCTCCACCGCGGAACCGTAGATGGAGGCGACCAGGCCCGAGAACGTCTCGAGCCCGCCGGGCTCGTGCGCCATGTATCGAGTCTGACCCTCCCGCGCGGTCGCTGTCACCGAGTTTTCCGGCCTAATCCGTTCGCATGATGCCCGGCCGCCGTGCCCCGTGCTCTGCTGGAGCGAACCGGAGGAAGTGGGGGGACGACATGACCGATATCCAGTTGCGTGAGCCGCCGCGCGTCGCGGGCTCGTGGCTGCTCGGATCCACCCTCGACATGCTGCGCGACCCGCTCGGGCTGGGCTTGCGTGGCTTCGAGGAGTGCGGGGACGTGGTGCGCTACGACTTCGCGCCGATCGGGCCGCGGCGGCACAACTTCGTGGTCAACCACCCCGACGGGGCCGCCCAGGTCCTCGGTGCGGCCACCTACCGCGACTATCGCAAGGACAGTCGTTTCTTCGGTCAGCTGCGCGACCTGTACGGTGACGGCCTGCTCACCAGCCAGGACGAGAGGTGGCTGCGGCAACGGCGATTCATCCAGCCGTTGTTCATCACCCGCAGTGTGGACGGGTACGCCGCCGCGATGGCCCGCGAGGTGGAGGCGCTCGCCGCCGAGTGGCGGGCGCGACCCGATGACGAGGTGGTCGACCTGCACGCGGAGATGGTCCGGCTGACCCTGCGCATCGTCGCGGCGGTGCTGTTCGGCGCGGACGCCGAACGGATGCTGCCGCTGGTCCGAGCCGATTTCCCGATACTGGGCCGCGCCGCGTTGCGCCGATTCTCCGTACCCTACCCGACGCCGCTGACCTGGCCGACACCCGCGAATCGGCGGATCGCCCACGCCCAGGCCGATATTCGCGCGGTGTGCGACGACATCATCGCCGCGCGCCGCGCGGCCGCCGACCCGGGCCAGGACCTGACCGGCCGGTTGATCTCGGCCCGCGACGGCTCGGAAGCACTGTCCGACAGCGAGATCCGGGATCAGATCAAGATCTTCCTGTTCGCCGGCCACGACACCACCGCCACCGTCGTGACGTTCGCGCTGTACCTGCTGGGCCGTGACACCGAGATCCAGGACCGGGTCCGCCGGGAGGTCGACCAGCACCTGCCGACGGCAGCGCCCACCAGCGCCGACCTCGCCGCGCTCGGCGAGACCACCATGGTCCTGAAGGAGGCCGCCCGTCTCTATCCGCCCGCGCCCTACCTGTCCCGGGTCGCGATGCGCGACAGCGAGATCTGCGGCTACCGCATCCCCGCGCATTCCGACGTCACCATCGCCCCGTGGGTGATCCACCACCGCGCCGACCTGTGGCCGGACCCGTTCCGGTTCGACCCGCACCGATTCGCCCCGGGCAACGACGCGGACCGGCACCGGTTCGCCTGGCTCCCCTTCGGCCACGGCCCGCGCGGCTGTATCGGAGAACGTTTCGCCATGCTCGAGGCGGCGCTCGCGGTCGCGACCCTCGTCCGCGATTTCGAATTCACCACGCCCCCGGGCGACATCAGGCTCACCACCGATCTCGTATTGCACCCGGTCGGACCCGTGCCCTGCCGGATCCGGTCCCGGGTGCGCGAACAGCGTTGATCGCTCACTCGCGGTAGCGGGCGACGAAGCGGCGCAGGATCTCCTGGGGCACGGTGATGTGCTCACGGTGGCCGAGCTCGGTGAGGTAGTCGGCCTCGGCGGGATCGAAATAGCCGTCGTGGCGGTAGATTTCGATGCGCAGGGCCAGACCCCGGCCGTCGAGTTCGGGGTGGAACTGGGTGGCGTACACGTGCTCGCCGACGCGGACCGCCTGGACCGGGCAGCCGGCCGAGCGGGCCAGCAGGGTCGCGCCGGGTGGGACGTCCTGGCAGGACTCCTTGTGCCCGACGAAGGCGCGGAAGGCGTCGGGCAGACCGTGCAGCAGTGGATCCTCGGCGGCGTCGCCGGTCAGTTCGATGGTGGTCGCTCCGGGCGGTTCGGAATAGCGTTCGGTGCCCACCTGCCCGCCCAGGGCCTCGGCCAGCGCGCCCAGGCCGTAGCAGGCGCCCAGGTAGGGGAAGTCGCGCCGCACCACCTCGATGAGCAGCTTCCTCAGTTCGGGTTCGAAGACCCGCTGGTAGTCGTACTTGTGGTCGTCGGGGTAGCTGATATTGCTGGGCCCGCCGCCGACGATGACGGCCCAGTAGTCGTCGAGGTCGACATCGGGCATGCCGCGATTCATCTCGATCCGCGTCACCTCCCCCGGCGCGAGGCCACCCGCGTCGAGGATCGCCTGGTATTCCTGGTCGGAGGCCGCTTGCTCGGGTCGCAGCTGCAACAGCAGACAAGGCTTCGCCATCACCACATTGTCGATGGCTCTGGTACAGTCGGCGTACCTCATCAGATATTTCTCAAAAACAAGGTACGTGTAACCGCCGGTTACACGTACCTTGTTTTTTCAGCCCTCCCGTACGGGCGAGGCCGGATCAGCGATCGCGATGGGCGACGAGCTGGGCCAATGCGGTCAGATCATCGGACACCAGCTCCCCCGGCAACGCCGCGAAAGCCGCCTCCAGCGCCGTCGACGCCCGCCGCAGCGTGCGCTGCCGGCCACCGGCAAGCTCGACCAGCTCCGC
>NZ_JBSGCY010000074.1:0-33679 GCF_053602115.1 Nocardia sp. NPDC004582
GGCGGGAACCGGCGTCGGCGGCGGTGCGGGCGACCGCGACCGCCGCGGTGACGCCGGGCTGCCGGCGCAGCGCGGTCTCCACCTCGCCGAGTTCGATGCGGAAGCCGCCGATCTTGACCTGGAAGTCGGCGCGGTCGATGTACTCGAGCGCCCCGTCCTCCCGCCAGCGGACGATATCGCCGGTGCGGTACATGCGGCCGCCCGCGAACGGGTCCGCCACGAAACGGTCGGCGGTCAGCGCCGGACGGCCGTGGTAGCCGCGGGCCAGCTGCGCGCCCGACAGGTACAGCTCGCCGGGCACGCCGACCGGGACCGGGGAGAGCCGGGCGTCGAGCACGTAGACGCGGCTGTTCCAGGCGGGCGCACCGATCGGCACGGCCTGGCGGTGCCGCTCGCGTACCTCGTAGGAGGTGATCGACACGGCCGCCTCGGTGGGGCCGTACAGGTTGAACAGCGTTGCGCCATCGGCGTTCCCGGTGACCGGGTGCTTGTCGAGGAACTCGGCGGCGGTCGCGGCGGGCAGCGCCTCGCCGATGGCCAGCACCGCGCGCACCGACCCGGGCAGCGGGCCGCCGGCCAGCAGCATGCCCAGCAGCGAGGGCACCGGGTGCAGGACGGTGACGCCGTGGTCCTCGATCAGTGCGCGCAGGCGGTCCGGATCGCGCTCGTCACCCGCGGCCGAGACCAGCAGACTGCCGCCGGTGGTCAGCGCGGACCAGAACTCCCACACCGACAGGTCGAAGGTGGCGGGGGTCTTGAGCAGGGCACGGTCGCCCGCGCCCAGTCCGAAAGTGGCCTGCAGCCAGCGCAACTGGTTGACGATGGCGGCGTGCGGCACCGCCACGCCCTTGGGCAGGCCGGTCGAACCGGAGGTGAAGATGGTGTAGGCGGTGTTCGAATCACGCAGCGGCGCGAGACGATCCGCGTCGCTCACCGGCGTGCCGGGGTAATCACGCAGATCGACGGTGTCCACCTCGAGCACGGGCAGGTCGGCGTCGAACGGCACACCGTCGGCCGCGGTGGTGAGCACCACCGCGGGAGCGGCGGTTTCGACGATGTAGGCGATGCGGTCGGCCGGGTGGTCCGGGTCGATCGGCACGTACGCGCCGCCCGCCTTGACCACCGCGTACATGGCCACGACCAGGTCGATGCCGCGGCGCATGGCCAGCACCACACCGGTCTCCGGGCCGACACCGGCCGCGATCAGCCGCCGGGCGAGGCGGTTCACGCGGTCGTCGAACGCGGCGTAGGTGAGCCGTGTTCCGGCGCCGTCGAGCAGGGCGATCGCGTCCGGAGTCGCGAGGGCGCCGGCGTCGACCAGATCGACCAGGGTGGCGGGTTCGAGCCGATGCGCGGTGGCGTTCCAGTCGTGCAGGATGCGCTGACGCATGCCCGCGCCGAGCAGATCGATATCGCCGATCGCCGTATCGGGCTGCACCGCGACCGTTTCCAGCAGCCGGGCCAGCGCGGCGAGGAAGCGCTGCGCCGTGGCTTCGGTGAACAGGTCGGTCGCGTAGCCCAGGGTCAGCTCCAGCCCGGCGGGCGCGCCGGATTCGGCGTAGTTGTCCACCGCGAACAGGTGCAGATCGAATTGCGCCACGTGCGTGTCGAATTCGATCTCGGTCACGCTCAGGCCGGGCAGCTCCAGCTCGGCGCGGGCGTGGTTCTGGAAGGACAGGCCCACCTGCATGAGCGGGTGGCGGGCGGTCGAGCGCGCCGGATTGAGCACCTCGACCAGCCGCTCGAAGGGCACGTCGGCATGGGAGAAGGCCGCGATGTCACCGGTCCGCACCCGCGCCAGCAGGGCGGTGAACGGTTCGGCGGCCTCGGTGCGGGTGCGCAGCACCAGCGTGTTGACGAACATGCCGATCACATCGTCCAGTGCCCGCTCGCCGCGGCCCGCGATCGGGGTGCCGACCGCGATGTCGCCGGTGCCGGACAGCCGCGCCAGCAGGGCGCTGAAGGCGGCGTGCACGACCATGAACAGCGTCGCGCCGTGCGCGCGGCCCAGCTCGGTGAGGCGGGCATGCAGCTCCGCGTCGAGCGGCAGCCGAAGGTAGTTGCCGTGCAGGCTCTGTCGCGCCGGACGCGGGTGGTCGGCGGGCAGGTCCAGCTGGTCCGGCAGTCCGGCCAGGGCGGTGCGCCAGTAGTCGAGCTGGGCGGCGGCCACCGACTCGGCGTCCTCCTCCGAGCCGAGCAGCGCGTGCTGCCACAGCGTGTAATCGGCGTACTGAACGCTCAGCGGCTGCCACGCCGGCTCGGCGCCGGCCAGCCGCGCGTGGTAGGCCAGCATGAGGTCGCGCACCAGCGGGACCACCGAGGAACCGTCGGCCGAAATATGGTGCAGGACACCGGCGAGCACGTGCTCACCGGTGGCGACGCCGGCGGCGTCGACCAAGCGCAGCAGCTCCACCCGGATCGGCACCTCGGTGGTGACGTCGAAGGTGGTGGTGAGGATCTCGCGGACCCGCACCGGCAGCTCGGCCTCGGTGACCGGGCTGGTGCGCAGCCCCGAGAAGGCCTGTGCGGCGGGGAGAATCACCTGCGCCGGGCCTTCCGGGGTCTCCGGGTAGACGGTGCGCAGTGTCTCGTGGCGGGCCAGCACGTCCGCGAAGGCGGCGGTCAGCGCCGCCACGTCCAGCTCGCCGGAGCGCGGGTCTACGGAGCGGAGCCGCAGGGCGATCGGCACGTTGTAGGCGGTGGACGTACGGTCGAAGCGGTTGATGAACCACATGCGCTGCTGGGCCGGGGACAGCGGCAGCCGGTCCGGTCGCGGGCCCGCGGTCAACGCGGGCCGTTGCGCCTCACCGGTTCCCGCGGCGATCCGGGCCGCCAGCGCGGCGACCGTCGGCGCCTCGAACAGCGTGCGCACGCCGACCGTGGTCTCGAAGACCGAGCCGAGGCGCGCCGCGGCCTTCGCCGCGATCAACGAGCTGCCGCCCAGGGCGAAGAAGTCGTCGTCCGCGCCGACCAGCGCGAGACCGAGCAGCTCGGCGAAGACACCCGCCACCAGCTCCTCGGCCGGGGTGGCCGGACGGCGGTAGGCGTTGCCCTCGAAGACCGGCGCGGGCAGGGCCCGGTAGTCGATCTTGCCGTTGACGGTCATCGGCATGGTGTCGAGCACCGTGAAGGCGGCCGGAACCATGTACGCGGCCAGCCGGCCGGTGAGGTCGGCGCGCACCGAATCCAGGTCCAAGCCCTCGGATTCGGGCACCAGGTAGGCGGCGAGCTGGTCGCCGCGCGCCTGATCGGCGTGCACGACCACGACCGCCTGGCGCACCCGCGGGTGCTCGGCCAGGGCGGCCTCGATCTCGCCCAGCTCGATCCGGTATCCGCGGATCTTGACCTGGGAGTCGTTGCGGCCCAGGTAATCCACGTCACCGGTATCGGTCCAGCGGACCAGATCGCCGGTGCGGTACATGCGCTCGCCCGGGGCCCAGGGGCAGGCCACGAAGCGGTCGGCGGTGAGCGCGGCCCGGCCGCGGTAACCGCGCGCCAGCTGCGCGCCGGCCACGTACAGTTCGCCCACCGCGCCCACCGGCACCGGGCGCAGACGCGCGTCGAGCACCCATTCCCGCACACCGGCCAGCGGCGTGCCGATGGTGACCGGGTCCGAAGCGCGCAGCGGCGCGGTGGCGTTCACGATGACCGTGGTCTCGGTGGGGCCGTAGGCGTCCACCAGCATCCGGCCGGCCTCGGCCCAGCGGCGCACCAGTTCCGCCGGGACGGCCTCGCCGCCGGTCGCGGCGAAGCGCACCTGCGGGATCTCCGCCGGATCGAGGGTGCCCAGCACGGAGGGCGTCATCAGCAGGTGGCTGATCCGCTGCGCGCGAACCACTTCCGCGAGTTCGTGGCCCACGGCCGTCTCCGACGGGGACACCACCAGCGTGGCCGCGGAGTCGACGGCGAACAGCAGCTCACCGACGGAGATGTCGAACGACGGCGAGGAGGCGTGCAGGATTCGCGCGGTGGGGTCACCGAAGTAGCGGGCGGTCTCGGCGGCGGCCAGTCCCGGCAGGCCACGGTGGGTGACCATGACGCCCTTGGGCAGACCGGTCGAGCCCGAGGTGTAGATGGTGTAGGCGATGTGGTCGGCGCACAGCGTCCGCACGCGCTCCAGCTCGCCGATCGGACCGTCACCGAATTCCGCCGCGGTGCCGCGGAATTCGAGGTCATCGAGGACCAGCCACGGAATCTCACCGGGCAGACCGGCGTGCGTCGCGCGGACGGTCAGGCCCAGCGCGACACCCGAATCCGACACCATGTACCGGATCCGGTCGTCCGGGTGCGCCGGATCGACCGGCACCCAGCCCGCACCGGCCTTGGTGACCGCCCATACCGCCAGCACCGAGTCCAGCGAGCGCGGCATGGCGACCGCGACCATGTCGTCGGGGCCGACACCGCGCTCGATCAGCACCCGCGCGACGCGATTCGACATCGAATCGAGCTCGCGGTAGGTGAGCTCGCGGTCTCCCTCGACCAGCGCGACGTGGTCCGGGCGCGCCGCCACGGCGGCGGCCAGCAGGTCCGGCAGGCGCCGGCCGGTCTCGGCGTCGCCGCCGGAACGGGTGGTCAGATCGGTGTACTCGGCGGGCGACAGCAGCGGCAGCGCCTGCACGGCGACGGTGGGTTCGGCCACCACCGCGGCCAGCACCCGGGCGAAACGCCCGGCCAGCCGATCGATGCTCACCACATCGAAAAGGTCGGTGGCATAGGTGATGTCGATGGTCAGACCCGCGGGGCGGCCCTCGGCATCGAAGGTCTCCGCGACGGTGAACTGCAGATCGACCTTGGCCACCGCGAGATCGATGGGCTCCGGCGCGATCCGCAGCTCCGGCAGCTCCAGCGCGGGCAGCTCGTAGTTCTGGAAGGACAGCGCCACCTGGTACAGCGGATGCCGGTTCGGCAGGCGCGCCGGGGCCAGCACCTCCACCAGGCGCTCGAACGGCACATCGGGGTACGAGAGCGCCTCGATGTCCTGCTCGCGCACCGTCGTCAGCACCGCGTCGAAGCCCGCGCGGGGATCGACCTCGGTCCGCAGGACCAGCGTATTGACGAACATGCCGACCAGACCGTCGAGCGACTGCTCGCCGCGGCCGGCCACGGGGGTGCCGATGGCGATGTCGGTGGCGCCGGACAGCCGGGCCAGCAGCACCGCCAGCGCCGCGTGCACGGTGCTGAACAGCGTGGCGTCCGAGGCCCGGGCCAGGTCCTTCAGACCCGCGTGCAGCTCGGCGTCGATCATCGTGCGGAATTCGCGGCCGCGCTGGGTGGCCACCGCCGGACGCGGCCGATCCGCGGGCAGTTCCAGCAGATCGGGCAGGCCGGTCAGGCGCTCGCGCCAGAACTCCAGCTGCCGGTGCGCCGCCGACCGCGGGTCGGCGTCGTCACCGAGGCGCTCGGCCTGCCACAGCGTGTAGTCGGCGTACTGGACGGGCAGCGGGACCCAGGCGGGTGCGCCGCCGCCGCGGCGGGCCCGGTAGGCGGCGAGGAAGTCGAGCGCCAGCGGGCCCAGCGAGAAGCCGTCCGCGCTGATGTGGTGAACCACCAGCACCAGCACGTGATCGGTGGGAGACAGGCTGAAAACAGCGGCCCGCAACGGGGTTTCGGTGGTCAGGTCGAACGGCCGGCCGACGACCGCGGTGATCCGGTCGACGACCTCGTCCGCGGTGATCGGCGCCGTGACCAGCGTGGCGTCGCCCTCGGCCAGCACCTGCTGCACGGGGCCGTCCGGCCCGTCGGGGTAGATGGTGCGCAGCGTCTCGTGGCGTGCGACCACATCGCGCAGGGCGGCGTGCAGCGCGGCCGCGGCCAGCGGACCGGAGACCCGCAGCACCACGGGGACATTGTCCGCCGCCGCGCCGGGACCGACACCGGTCGCGTCGGCGTGGTAGCGGTTGAGGAACCACATGCGGCGCTGCGCGTCCGACAGCGGGACCAGCGCCGGGCGCGGGCGGGCGGTCAGCGGCACGAGCGTGCCGCTGCCCGAACGGGATTCGGCGACCGCGGCCAGTCCGGCGACGCTCGGGGCGTCGAACAGGTCGCGCACCGAGAGTTCGGCGTCCAGCGCAGCGCCGACCCGGGCCACCACGCGGGCGGCCAGCAGCGAGCTGCCGCCGAGGGCGAAGAAGTCGTCGTTCGCGCCGATCCGGTCGACGCCGAGCAGGTCCGCGAAGACCCCGGCCACCACGTCCTCGGCCACGGTCTCGGGCGCGCGGTAGGCCGCGGTCTCGAAGACCGGGGCGGGCAGCGCGGCGCGATCCAGCTTGCCGGAGGCGTTGACCGGGAAGGCGTCCAGCACCACGAACGCGGCCGGAACCATGTACCCGGGCAGCAGGCCGCCCAGCGCGGCCTTGACCGCGTCCAGGTCGATGGCGTGGCCCGGCTCGCGCTGCAGGTAGCCCGCCAGCTGATCACCCGCGCGCTCGTCCGAACGCACCAGCACGACCGCCTGGTTGACGCCCGGCTGCGCCAGCAGCGCGGCCTCGATCTCGCCCAGTTCGATGCGCAGGCCGCGCAGCTTCACCTGGAAGTCGGTACGGCCCAGGTAGATCAGCTCGCCCTCGGTGGTCCAGGTGACCAGGTCGCCGGTGCGGTACATGCGCGCGCCGATCCCGAAGGGGCTGGCCACGAAGCGATCCGCGGACAGGTCCGGGCGGCCCAGGTAGCCGCGGGCCAGCTGATCGCCGGCCAGGTACAGCTCACCGGCGACGCCGGGCGCGACCGGGTTCAGGCGGCCGTCCAGCACATAGGTCTGGGTGTTCCAGACCGGACGGCCCATCGGCACGAACGCGACATCGGTGCCGGCGACCTCGTGGTGGGTGACCTCGACCGCGGCCTCGGTGGGGCCGTACAGGTTGTGCACGCGGGCGCCGGTCAGCTCGCGCATGCGGGCGGCGGTGCCGACCGGCAGGCCCTCACCGGAGGCGAACACCTGGCGCAGGCCGGTGCAGTGCGCGGCGGCCGGCTCGGTCACGAAGACCGCCATCATGGACGGCACGAAGTGCGCGTGGGTGATGCCCGCGCGAATGATCAACTCGGCCAGGTACTTCGGGTCGCGGTGCCCGTCGGGGGCGGCCACTACCAGCTTGGCGCCGATCTGCAGCGGCCAGAAGAACTCCCACACCGACACGTCGAAGGTGAAGGGGGTCTTCTGCAGCACCACGTCGTCGGCGGTCAGCCGGTAGCGGTCCTGACCCCACACCAGCCGGTTCACCACGGCGGCGTGCGATACCGCGACACCCTTGGGGCGGCCGGTGGAGCCGGAGGTGAAGATGACGTAGCAGGCGTTCGAATCCCGCAGCGGCGCAAGCCGATCGGCGTCGGTCAGCGGGGTCGCGGCGTAGTCGGCCAGATCGAGGGCGTCGACGGCCAGCACCGGGATGTCGCGCGCGGTGGTGAAACCGTCGCGGGCGGTGGTCAGCACGAGCACCGGGCCCGCCGCGTCCAGCACGTAGTCGGTGCGCTGCTCGGGCTGATCCGGGTCCACCGGCACGTACGCGCCGCCGGCGGCCAGGATGGCGTACATGCCGACCAGCAGGTCGTGGGAGCGGCGGATCGCCAGCGCCACCCGGGTTTCCGGGCCGACGCCGCATTCGACCAGCTTGCGGGCCAGGCGGTGCACGCGGCCGGCGAACTCGCCGTAGGACAGAGTCGTCCCCCCGAATTCGACGGCGGGGGCGTTCGGGCAGGTCAGGGCCCGCGACTCGAACAGGGCGACCAGGGTCGCGGGGGTGGTCTCACCCCACGCGCCGACCGGCAGCGCCGAACGGATGTCGTGGGCGGTGTCGTTCCAGCCGGTCAGCACCTGGGCGCGCTCGGCGTCGGTGAGCAGGTCGATATCGCCGACCGGGCGGTCCGGGGTGGCGGTGACCGCGTCCAGCACCACGTCCAGGCGACGGGCGAAGGCCGCGACGGTGGCCTCGTCGAAAATATCGGTGGCGTAGGTGAACACGGCGTCCAGCTCGCCCGCCGCGCGGTCCTGGACCAGCGACAGCTGCAGATCGAACTTGGCGATGCCCGGGTCCAGCTCGACCCGCGAGGCGGTCAGGCCGTTCAGCTCGAGGCTGGTCTGCGTGGTGTTCTGCAGGTCCAGGGCCACCTGGAACAGCGGGTGGCGGGCCTGCGAGCGCATCGGGCTGAGCACCTCGACCAGGCGCTCGAACGGGACGTCGGCGTGCGCGAAGGCACGCAGATCGGTCTCGCGGACCTGGGCCAGCAACTCCCGGAAGGAGCGGTCCGGAGCCACCTCGGTGCGCAGCACCAGGGTGTTGACGAACATGCCGACCAGATCGTCGAGGGCCTGCTCACCACGGCCGGCGACCACCGAGCCGATCGAGATGTCGGCGGCGCCCGACAGTTTCGCGAGCAGCGTGGCGTAGGCGGCGTGCAGCGCCATGAACAGGGTGGCGCGATCGCCCTCGGCCAGCTCGCGCAGGCGGGCGTGCCGCTCGGCGGAGATGGCGAAGCGGTACTGCGCGCCGTGGCGGGTCGCCACGGCCGGGCGCGGCCGGTCGCCGGGCAGCTCCAGGGTGTCGGGCTGACCGGACAATTCGGCGCGCCAGAAGCGAATCTGGTCCGCCAGCAGGGATTCCGGGTCGTCCTCGGAGCCCAGCAGGTCCCGCTGCCACAGCGTGTAGTCGGCGTACTGGACCGGCAGCGGCGCCCACGCCGGGGCCGCGCCCGCGGTGCGGGACGCGTAGGCCAGCATGAGATCCCGGGTCAGCGGCGCGATCGACCAGCCGTCGGCGGCGATGTGATGCACGGCCAGCACCAGCACGTGGGTCTCCGGGGCGCGGTGCGCATCGGAGTCGCCGTGCTCATCGGAAACGACACCGAGCAGCGTCAGCCGCGCCGGAGCGTGCTCGTCCACCGCGAACGGCAGCACCGCGAGCTCGAAGATCCGGTGCTCCAGGTCCGCGGCGCGCACCCGCTCGGAAACCAGTGCGACACCGGCCTGTTCGACCGGCAGCACCAGCTGGCGGCCGACGCCGTCCTCGGCCGGGTACACGGTGCGCAGCGTCTCGTGCCGGGCCACCACGTCGGTGACCGCGGCGGCCAGCGCGTCCGCGTCCAGCGGGCCGTCCAGGCGGATGGCGGCGACCAGGTTGTCGGCGATGGAGCTGTTGTCGAAGCGGTTCAGGAACCACATGCGCTGCTGCGCGTACGACAGCGGCACCACCTCGGGCCGCTCCCCCGCCACCAGCGGCGCACGGCCGCCGGCGCCGGCCAGCTCGGCCAGCCGGGCCGCCAGCTCGGCGACGGTGGACGCCTCGAACAGCAGGCGCACCGGGACCGTGGTGTCCAGGGCCGCGCCGAGGCGGGCCACCACCTGGGTGGCGATCAGCGAGTTGCCGCCGAGCTCGAAGAAGTCGTCGTCCGCGCCGACACCGGCCGGGGCCTCGAGTTCGGCGACCGAATCCAGGTGCGCCGCAGCGCTATTGGCCGCCGCGTTGGTGTTCGCGGCCATGGCCGCGGTCAGCGCCGCGTCCAGCGGCGTCACGTCCGCGGCGGGCGCGAGACCCAGCACCTCGGCGAAGACATCGGCGACGAGCACCTCGATCGGCGTCGCGGGGGCCCGGAATTCGCGGGCGGCGAAGACCGGGGCGGGCAGCGCGCGGTAGTCGAGCTTGCCGTTCACGGTCATCGGCATGGCGTCGAGCACCATGAACGCCGACGGGATCATGTACGCGGCCAGGCGATCCGCCAGCGCGGTCTTGATGTCGTCGACCTCCACGCCACCGGCGGCCGGAACCAGGTAGGCCACCAGCGCTCCACCTCCCTGCGCTTGATCGCCGCGCGACGCGTCGTGGTGCAGGACCACCACGGCCCGGCGCACCCGCGGCAGCGCCGCCAGCGCGGCCTCGATCTCGCCGAGCTCGATGCGGAAGCCGCGCAGCTTCACCTGGGAGTCGTTGCGGCCCAGGTACTCCACCTGACCGTCCGCGGTCCAGCGCACCAGGTCGCCGGTGCGGTACATGCGTTCACCGGGCGCCCACGGGCAGGCCACGAACCGGCTCACGGTGAGCTCGGCGCGATTGCGGTAGCCGCGGGTGACCGGCAGGCCGCCCAGGTACAGCTCGCCGATCGCGCCGACCGGCACCGGCCGCAGCCGCTGGTCCAGGATCCACTCGCGCGCGCCCGGCACCAGATGGCCGATGGTGACGGGCTCGCCCGCCGCCAGCGCCCCGGTGATGTTCACGACCACGGTGGCCTCGGTGGGGCCGTAGGCGTTGACGATGTCGCGCCCGGCCTCGGCCCAGCGCCGCACCAGCTCCGGCGACAGCGCCTCGCCGGCGACCGCGACATGGCGCAGGGTGGGGACGTCGGCCGGATCGATGGTGCTCGCGCCCGAGGGCGTCATGAACACGTGGGTGACCTCGTGCGCCCGAATCACTTCCGCGAGCTCGTCGCCGATGTGCGCGCCGGTCGGGGCGACCACCAGGGTGGCGGCCGACCGCAGGGCCAGCAGCAACTCGCCGACCGAGACGTCGAACGAGGAGCTGGTCACGTGCAGCACCCGCGCGTCGGCGGAACCGCTGAAGCGCTCGTACTGCACCTCGGACAGACCCGCCAGACCCGAGTGGGTGACCACGACGCCCTTGGGCAGACCGGTCGAGCCGGAGGTGTAGATGGAGTACACGACATTGCCGCCGCGCAGCGGGCGCACCCGGTCCGCGTCGGTGATCGCGTCGGCCGGGAAGGCGGCGCGGGCGGCGGTGAATTCGGCGTCGTCGAGCAGCAGCCAGGGCAGCGTGCCCGGCAGCGCGTCGCGCACCGAGGCCACGGTCAGGCCGAGCGCCGCGCCCGCGTCGCGCACGATGTACTCGATGCGGTCGGCCGGGAAGGCGGGGTCCACCGGGACCCAGCCCGCGCCGGTCTTGGCGATGGCCCACACGGCGACGATGTACTCGATCGACCGCGGCAGGCTCACGGCCACCAGCTGCTCCGGGCCCAGGCCGCGCTCGATCAGCAGGCGCGCCAAGCGATTCGAGAGGGCGTCCAGTTCGGCGTAGGTGAACTGCACATCGCGCTCGATCAGGGCGATCCGGTCCGGAGCCGCCGCCACGGCGGCGGCCATGATCTCCGGCAGCAGGCGGACCGCGTCCACGGCGGCGCCGGAACGGGTTGTCAGATCGGTGTATTCGGCCTCGGACAGCAGCGGCAGCGCGTCCACGAGCACGGCCGGATCGGTGGTGATCGCCTCGAGCAGGCGCACGTAGCGGCGCGCGAAGACCTCGATGGTGGCGGGATCGTAGAGATCCACCGCGAATTCGAACTCCGCGTGGATCCCCGCCGGTGCCGGACCTTCCCCGGGACCGGCACCGGCGAAGCTTTCGGTGACCGCGACCGACAGGTCGAATTTGGTCACCTCGGTATCCAGCGTACTCGTCGTGGCAAGCAACCCGGGCAGTTCGAGGCTGATGTCTCCGGCGGCGGTGAAGGACAGGGCCACCTGGAACAGCGGATGCCGCGCTGCCGAGCGCACCGGATTCAGGGTCTCGACGAGCTGTTCGAAGGGCACGTCGGCGTGCGCGAAGGCCGCCAGATCGATGTCGCGGACCCGGTGCGCGAGGTCGCGGAAGCTGAGCTCGCCGTCGATCTCGGTGCGCAGCGGCAGCGTGTTGACGAACATGCCGATCAGGTCGTCGAGTTCGCGCGCGCCGCGGCCGCCGACCGGGGTGCCGATGACGATGTCCGATTCACCGGACAGGCGGGAGAGCAGCACCGCCAGCGCGGTGTGCATCAGCATGAAGGTCGAAATGCCCTCGGCCCGAGCCGTTTCCGAAATGGCGGCGTGCAACTCCGCGGTGAGCTCGACGTCGAGCTTGCCGCCGCGGCCGGTGGCGATGGCGGGACGGGGACGGTCGGCCGGGAGCTCGAGCACGTCCGGCGCGCCCGACAGGGTGGCGCGCCAGAACTCCAGCTGCCGGGAGAGCAGCGACTCCGGGTCGTCGGCCGCGCCGAGCCGATCCCGCTGCCACAGCGTGTAATCGGCGTACTGCACCGCGAGCGGCTCCCAGGCGGGGGCCTGACCGCCGGAGCGGCCCAGGTAGGCGGTGATCAGGTCGCGGGCCAGGATGGGCAGCGAGAGGCCGTCGGCGGCGATGTGGTGCAGCACGATGGCGACGGCGTACTCGGGGACGTCGAGGTCCGCGGCATCGACCAGCACCGGACCGCCCAGTCCGCAATCCGAGGCGACCGCACCGGTGACGGTGAACAGTCGTGCGCGGAACGGGATCTCGCGCTCCAGATCGAAACCCTGGGCGGCGAAGGCGCGCAGGCGGGCTTCCAGTTCGTCGACGTCACAGGACTCCCACGCCACCGGCTCGGTCGCCGCCGCGACCGGCAGCACCCGCTGGGTCGCGAAACCCGCGGCGGTGGTAGGGAACACCGTGCGCAGCACCTCGTGCCGGTCCAGTACGTCGGCCAGCGCGGCCCGCATGAGCTCCGGATCGGCCTCGCCGCGCAGGCGCACCACGAACGGCATGTTGTAGCCGGCGCTCGCGGTGTCGAAACGGTTCAGGAACCAGATGCGCTGCTGCGCCGGGGACAGCGGCAGCGACTCCGGCCGCTCGCGGCGCACCAGGGCGACCGCGCTGCCGGACTCGGCGTCGGCGTTCACGAACTGGGCGTCGATCAGCGCGGCCAGCTCGGCCACGCCGGTGGCGGAGAACATCTCGCGCACCGTCAGCGCGCAGCCCAGCTCGGCGTTCAGCCGCGCGGCCACCTGGGTGGCGATCAGGCTGTTGCCGCCCAAAGCGAAGAAGTCGTCGGTGCGGCCGACCTGGTCGGTGCCCAGCACCTCGGCGAACATGGCGGCCACGGCCCGCTCGGTGACCGTCACCGGCGCCTCGTGCACCACCGCGACCCGGACCGGATCCGGCAGCGCGGCCCGGTCCAGCTTGCCGGAAGCATTGACCGGCAAGGCTTCCAGCAGCACGAACGCGCTCGGCACCATGTAGGCGGGCAGCGCTCGCGCGGCCGCGGCCTTGAGCTTGATCGCGTCCACCTCGTCGGTGGCGACCGCGTAGGCGACCAACTGGTCGTCACGCACGATCACCACCGCGCGGGACACGCCCTCGACATCGCCGAGCACGGTCTCGATCTCGCCCAGCTCGATGCGCAGACCGCGCACCTTGACCTGGAAGTCGGTGCGGCCCAGGTACTCGATCTCCCCGTTGTCGGTCCAATAGACCAGATCACCGGTGCGGTACATGAGTTCACCGGCCACCGCGAACGGATCGGCGACGAATCGCTCGGCCGTCAGACCCGGACGCGCCAGGTAACCCCGGGCGAGCTGAACCCCCGACAGATACAGCTCACCCGGAGTCCCCGGGGGAACCGGCCGCAGGCGTGCGTCGAGCACGTACAGCCGGGTATTGAACACCGGCGCGCCGATCGGCACGGCGATGGTGTCCGCGGCGGTCGCCTCGTGTGAGGTGACCTCGACCGCAGCTTCGGTGGGGCCGTAGAGATTGTGGAGCGGCGGGTTGCCGGTCAGGGCCCGCAGCCGGTGCGTGATGGGACCGGGCAGCGCCTCGCCCGAGGCGAAGAGCTGACGCACGCGCAGCGGGGGCTCGCCCGCGGCCGCGGCGGCCTCCAGCTCGGCCACGAACGGGTCCATCATCGACGGCACGAAATGCACGGCGGTGACACCGAATTCGGTGATCACGCGGCGCAGGTAGGCGGGATCGCGGTGGCCGTCCGGCGCGGCCAGCACCAGGGTCGCGCCGATCTGCAGCGCGAAGAACAGCTCCGGCACCGAGACGTCGAAGGTCATCGGCGTCTTCTGCAGCATCACATCCGACGCGGACAGGTCGAAGGTCTCACGCATCCAGACCATGCGGTTGACGATGGAGCGGTGGCTGACCGCCACGCCCTTCGGACGGCCGGTCGAACCCGAGGTGAAGATGACGTAGGCGGTGTTCGCCGGGCGCAGCGGGGACAGCCGGTCGGCGTCGGTGATCGCCGCGTCCGAGAAGCCGGCCAGCGCGGCCTCGGTCAGCTCGGCGATATCCAGGACCGGGATCTCGGTGCCGGGACGATCAGCGGCGGTCGAGAGCACCAGCGCGGGGGACGCGGTGGTCAGGATGTGCGCGATGCGGTCGGCCGGGTGGTCCGGATCCAGCGGCACGTACGCGCCGCCGGCGGCCTGCACGGCGTACACCGCGACCAGCAGGTCGGGCGAGCGGCGCAGGTGCAGCGCCACCAGCGACTCCGGGCCGATGCCGCGCGAGATCAGGTAGCGGGCAAGGCGATTCACCCGCCCGGCGAACTCGGCGTAGGTCAGGTCGCAGGCGGGCTCGCCGCCGAAGCGCACCGCGAGCGAGTCCGGCGTCCGGGCGGCCTGCGCCTCGAACATCGACACCAGCGTCAGTGCGGGATCCACCGCGAACGCGGTGTCGTTCCACTCGCGCAGCACCACCTCGCGCTCACGCTCGGTGGTCACCTCCACCGCGGACAGCGGGGCGGCGGGATCCAGCTCCACCAGCCGCTCGACGAACGCCACGAAACGCTCGATGTGGCGGTCGATCTCGTCGGCGGTGTACAGGTTCGGGTTCACCTCGAGGTCCAGGCGCACCCGGCCGTTCTCGCCGTAGAAGGCGTTGAGGCTCATGTCCTCGACCGGGCTGGTGGACAACAGGTGCAGCCGGCCCTCGATGTCGCCGAAGTCCAGCTGCGGGTGGAACAGCATGATGTTGACCATCGGGCCGTACAGCGCCCGGGACGCCGGAGCGCCCTGCAGTTCGGCGGCGTCGCGGCGGATGTCCTCGTGCCGGTAGCGCTGGTGGCGCAGCGCGCCGGAGACCTCCAGGCGAGCCGCGGTGAGCAGCTCCAGCCAGCTGGTGTCCGGCCCGGCCGCCATCCGCAGCGGCACGATATTGGAGAGCATGCCCGTCGAGCGGCGCATGACCGCGGTGGTGCGGGCGGTGACCGGCAGGCTCAGCACGGCCTCGTCCTGGCCGGTCAGCTTGGCCAGATAGGCCGCGAAGGCGGCGATGATCACGCCCGCCAGACCCGAATCATGCTGCGCGCCACACTCTTCCATGCGGCGGACCAGATCCTCGGAGAGCACGACGCCGCGGCGCAGGTTGTCCGAGCGCGGCGGGGCGGTGCGGCCCTTGAGCGACATGGTGCCGTCCAGGCCCGCGGTGCGCTCCTGCCAGTAGGCGCGGTCGGTGCGGAAGCGGCTGCTCTCTCGGTAGGCCAGTTCGGATTCGACCAGCTCGCGCAGCGTGCCGACCTTCACCGTCTCCGGCTCCAGGCCGCGCTGCAGCGCGGTGTAGCGGCGCGCGGTCCACTGCATGGTGTTGAGCGCGGCGTAGCCGTCGCCCACGATGTGGTGACCGACGAAGAACCAGAACCAGCGCTGATCGGCGACCCGGATCAGGGTGGGCGCGAACAGCTTGCCGGTGAGCAGGTCGATCGGCTCGACGATCTGGACTCGCATCCATTCGTGTGCCGCGGCGATGGGATCCGCCTCCGAGCGCAGGTCCATCAGCACGGTGTCGTGTCCCGCGGTCGGGTCGATGTACTGGTGGGGCTGTCCGTCGATCTCGGTGAAGCGCAGCTGGGGGGTACGCCAGATCGAGACGCCGTCCGTGACGACGCGCAGCAGCAGGTCGACGTCGAAGTCACCCTCGATATCGACGTACTGGACCAGGTTGAGGGGCACTTCGGGAGCCAGCAGCTGGGCGTACCAGAGCCCGATCTGTGCGGGTCCGAGCGGGAAAGGCGCAGACAATTCAGTCGACGTCGGAACTTCACTCGGTCCGAGACCACTCGAGTCCGTACCCTGCACCAGAGCCTCCCTTGTCATGGCGTATTGCTATGTCGGCCAACGGTTTCGGGCATCACGAAATAGACCTGAGTGCGCTCGGCTGACGAGGGCGCACCAGGCCGCGAGTTATCGCATCGCCCTGGGTTTTTCGACGAATGCGCGGCGAATCCGCGCGTGATCCAACTAGTGCTCGAAGCGGCCGGGCTTACTGGCTCGCCGGCCGGGATGCGGTTGCCTCCGGGTCATCGCATCCGGACTGTCCTACTGCCGATCTCCTCCAACTGTCACCTGCATCACAGGGATGCCGTTCATGCATGCGAACACTAGGCGTTTACACAATAAAAAGGAACTTTTTCCTGAAAAAAAGTTGGACGAGCGTCTAGTTGGCAGCGTATCCGGCGCGAAGATCGCGATGAATGTGGGTCAGACCACATAACAAGGCGGCGGTGTGACCAACCGCACTTTCGGATGTGGAGATTAGGAGTCGAAACGTTGCAACTGCGTTGCATCGGCGCCCAGGCGCCGGTCGAGCACCCGAATCTTGGCCTCGATCTGCGCATACAGCGGAGACTCACGGTCGACGGTGGCCCGATAGGCCGCCCACGCCGCCGCGTCGTCGCGTCCCTCGGCGCCCGCGGTCCACCGACTCAAGACCGAAGCGTCGCCGGAACGTAATACAGCCGTTCTCAAGCGCACACGCAATTCATCGCGAATGTCTATAACTCCCGGAGCCGTCGAACGCGGCAACACCGGGCCCGCGTACAGGCGCACGGCGGTGTCCACATCCCCGGAATCCAGGGCGGCGCGCAGCGCTTCCACGTCCGTGGCGATCGGCACGCGCAACCGGTACGGCCGCGAGCCGAAGACGTTCGAACCGACCACCGAGCGCAGCCGCGACATGGCGGCGCGAATGGTGGCGTTGTCCAGATCGGCGTCATCGAGCAGCAGGGCCAGGTGATCGGCCGACAGCCCCTCGGAATGCTCGGCGAGCAGCAACAGGATCTCGGCGTGCCGCTGCGACAACGGAACCCGCTCCCCCGCCACCGTCAGCTGCGGCTGACCCAGCCCGAGCACCTCCAGGCCCAGGCGTTCCGGCGCGGGCGCGTCGGCGTGCGAACGCCGATCCTGGCCCGAACGCACCGCGGCCAGCAGCAGATCCATCTCCGCCGCCGTGGCCGCCGCCTTCACCAGCGCCAGGATCTCCGGGCGCGCCACCCGCACCCCGCCCGCGATCATCAGCACGCCCACCAGGCGGCCGTCCGGATCGTGCACCGGCGCAGCCGCTCCGGTGATCTGGTGCATGCGGTGCAGGAAATGCTCGGGGCCGTGGATCCAGGCCGCGCGGCCGGTGCGCACCACCAGGCCCACCGCATTGGTGCCGACCCGGCGCTCGCTCAGGTCGTTGCCCTCACGCAGGCCCGCCTCGGCGGCCGGCTGCACCCGGTCGGCATTGCCGTGCACCGAGAGCACGCGGCCGAACTGGTCGGCCACCACCACGATCAAACCGGTACTGGTCGCGTCCCGCAGCAGGAGCTTGTCCACCAGCGGCATCACCGCGGCGATCGGATGCGCGTCGCGATAGCGCTCGAGGTCCGCGCCGCGCAGGCCGCGACCGTCCCCGTCGTCCATCGGGTCCACTCCACCGCGCACACTGCGCAGCCACGACTCCAGGACCATGGGACGTAACAAGCCGGGCAGTTGCCCCAGCTGATCTCCGCCCAGGCTGAGATATCCGTGTGCCTGGGCGGCATATGTTTCGAGCGCACCGAGTTGACTGCCCGGTTCGGCGCCGTGGTTAGGGTTTCCCCCACCCGCAAGATTGCTGACCATTTGCCTTTCTTTCCGCACCCAAAGGGTACCGGCGGACCTGAGAGCCCAAGGCGGAAGCAGGACGTTTGTCCGACAGGTCACACAGCAACCGTGCCCTACGGAAATGTGAGCTACGCAGCATCTTGTTAAACACGCCGTGTTCAGTCACTCCGCGCGTTCCGCGCGTCGCGAGGGGCTTGCCGGGGTTGCGGTGGCGCCGCTGACCGGATCACGGCCGCGCACCCCGCACCGAAATCCTTGCGGCGGCCGGGTTTTCGAGTAAACACAGTTCACCAAATGTACCGCCCGGCCCTGGGCACTGTGCCAGGGTGGGTGAGGTGGAGGACATCGACCTGACCGACCTCGACCGCTTCGCGCACGGCTTCCCGCACGCGGTCTTCGACCGGCTGCGGGCCGACGCGCCGGTCTGGTGGCATCCGCCCACCCCGCACACCCCCGACGGGGAAGGGTTCTGGGTGGTCAGCCGATACGCCGACATCGTTGCCGTAGCCGCGGATTCGGTCACCTACTCCTCCGAGCGCGGCGGGGACCGGCGCGGCGGCGGCACCCTCATCGAGGACCTGCCCGGGGACTGGGCCGTCGGAGTGCTGCTCAACATGATGGACGACCCCCGGCACGCGGGCGTGCGGAAACTGCTCATGCCCAGCGTCGCGCCGCGCACCCTGAAACTCATCGAGGACGACCTGCGGCGACGCGCCACCGACCTGGTGGACGCCGCACTGGCCAAGGGCGAGTGCGACTTTCTGCTCGACCTCGCCGCCGAACTACCCCTGCAGGCCGTCGCCCACCTGCTCGGCGTGCCGCAGCAAGACCGGCACCGGCTCTTCGGCTGGGCCAATGTGGCTTTGGACTACGACGATCGCGACCTCGGCGAGGCCACCGCGCGGACCCAGCGCGCCGTCGCCGAAACCCGGGCCTACGGCCGGGAACTGCTCGCCGCCAAGACCGCCGCGCCCACCGACGACCTGCTCTCCCTGGCCGCCCACGCCACCATCGACGGGCAGCCGCTCACCGATATGGAGAAGGCCATGCTGTTCAGCCTGCTCATCGCGGCCGGCAGCGAGACCACCCGCAACTCCATCGCCGTCGGGATGCTGGCGCTCATCGAACGGCCCGAGGTCTGGCGCAGCCTGCGCGAGGACCGGTCCCAGCTGGACGGGGCCGTCGACGAGATGCTGCGGTGGGCCTCCTCCACCTCCTACAACCGGCGCACCGCCACCCGCGACACCGAACTCGGCGATCAGCGAATCACGGCCGGGGACAAGGTGACCCTGTGGTGGACCTCCGCCAACCGCGACGAGGCCGTGTTCACCGACCCGCACACCTTCGACATCACCCGGCGGCCGAACCCGCACCTGGCCTTCGGGCGCGGCGGGCACTTCTGCCTCGGATCGAATCTGGCCCGCATGGAGATGCGGGTGGTGTTCGACGCGTTGCTCGACCGGGTCGAGATCGCCGAACTCACCGGGCCCGTCGAATACACGCGCAGCAACAAGCACACCGGCGTCCGGCACCTGCCGGTTCGGCTGCGGGCGCGCGGGGAGGAAGCGTAGCCGGGTCGCATCACCACATCGGAGATCTACGACCGGTGATCAGCTGGACGGGAGTGTCGGTTTCAGCGCCGCCGCGCTGCGGGTGCGGGCCGCGCCCCACCACACGCCCGTCCCGTACGCCACGTCGTCCAGCCGCCGGCAGAACACATAGCGAATCGGATCCAGGCTGCCCGGCTCCCGATGGGTGAACCAGTCCGCCAGTCCCTCCGCCATCGCCAGGGTGATCGCGATATGCCGGATCCGGCGCGAGCACAGCATGCCCAGCAGCGTCACCGGCCAATAGTGGCGGCACATGGCCGACGCCAGCCGCCACACCGCGCCGCCGAAACCGCGCGTCATATAGATGGCGGCCACCCGGGTCGGATTATCGAGCCCGGCGAACACCCGGCGTAATCGGACCAGGGTCGCGCCCAGGGTCAGCACGCCGCCGAAGATGCCCCAGCCCGACGCGGTGCTCAGCAGACCCGCCGACACCGCCGTCCAGATCGGCAGCGACAGCGGCGCGGCCATCCCGCGGTGCCGCTGCGCCAGCGGCGCCACCCCGGTCCCATGGGTGACTTTGTGAGCGAACCATTTTCGCAACGACACCGGATTGCTGTGCGCCACCCGGGCGGCGGGCTCGTAGCGCAGCCGCCAGCCCGCGCGATCCAGCCGCCAGCACAGGTCGACATCGCCGCCCGCGCCCATGGACTCGTCGAAACCGCCCTCGCCCAGCAGCGCCAGCCGGCGCACCAGCACCGCCGAACTCGGCACGTACGGCACCGGGCCGTGCGCCTGCACCGCCGACTCGCGGCGACCGCGATGCACCGAACCGCGGGTGTGCTCATAGCGGGCCAGCACCGTGGAATCCGGATCCATGGCCAGGATGCGCGGGGCCACCAGCGCCACCTTGGGATCGCTGAAATGGCCCAGCATGACCTCCAGCCAGCCGGTCCGGGGCACCACCTCCGGATCCAGGAAGGCCACGAATTCGGTTGACGCGGACCGCAATCCGAAATTGCGGGCGGCGGCCGCCCCGTGCCGGCGATCGCGGCGCAGCACAGTGATCCGGCATCTGCTGCGCGCCTCCGGAATCCGCACCGGCTGATCCGAACCGTCATCCACCACGATCACCGTGTGACCGCGCAGCGCCGACAGCAGCCGCGACAACTCGGGAGTGTTGTTGTGCACCGGGACGATCACGGTGACGTCCTCCAGCGACGGCAGCAACCGCGGCCGCGGGTTCGCCACACCGGAATCGAGAAGACGTCTGGCAACCCGAGCCGACGCCGGGTCGGTCACCTCGAGGTACCCGTCACCGATCAAGGCCGCAGCTTCCGGAGCCAGCCGTAGCAACCTCGTCGGCGTGCCGCCGACCAGTAGCCGTCCACCGGAATAAGTGCGCACCTTGGGATCGATTCGCACCCCGAAACCATCGGGAAGGCGATCATGGCGCATTCCCGAATGCTAAGTCAGCACACCACCGGCAATGATGATTGCCACGCAGGCAGTGTTAATTTGCCCTCCGCTTCGCTCCGGGCGGGTTCGCGGCCCCTGGTCCCGATTCTTCCCTCCTCCGCTCCTCCGCTTCGCTCCCCCGCTCCGTCAGTCCAGAATCGGGACGGCCGCGAACCTTGGGTGCACATCGGACCGTAGCTCGACCAGCAGAGTCGGGTGCGCTCTACACTGCCGGGAGGAAAATCGGCAGTTGAACAGGTCGGGGACGGGAATCCGTGTCCGTGGTGGTCGAGGCGGTATGGGAGTCGGGCGCATGCAGACAGGCGGGGGCGGTAACACCCTCTCGGAATCCGAGATCGTCGAGGCCGCCCTGCGGGTGGTCCGGCAGGACGGCGTGGAGAAGCTGTCCATGCGACGGCTCTCCCGCGAACTCGGAGTTTCGCCGATGGCCCCCTATTACTACGTCGCCGACAAGCGCGAGCTACTCGACTTGGTCGCGACCGCGGCGCTGACCGGCGTCCGCAAGCCGCCGCCCGAATTCGGCACGTGGCAAATGCGTTTGCGGGATCTCATCGACCAGATCGACGAGAAATTGCGCAAGCACCCGGGTCTCGGCGACGTCCTGATCGAGCAGATGCTCGGCAAACAGCTCGACCTGATCGCGGCCGTGATGGAAATCCTCTTCGACGCCGGTTTCGACGAGCGCAATGTGCTCTCCGCCTACGCCACCATCCACACCTATCTGTTCGGTCGTTCCAAGGTGAATCCGCGCGACCGCTCGGCCCTGCTGGAGCGGGTGCTGCCCGAGGCGGTGGAACGCGCCACCAAGCACATGGCGGATCTGCGCGGCAAGTACTCCTATGACTTCTCGATGGACGTGCTGATCGCCGGACTGGAAGCTCAGCTTGTCCGGCAGCGCGACAGCCACGTATAGTCAAACTAGAACACGTTCTAGTTTGGGTAGACTGCTCCGGCTGACCATCACTGCCGGGTTCGAGAGGACACTATGACCACCGTCGACGTACCGCACAGCTCGCGATCGGCCGTGCTGCGGGTCTCCGCGGTCATCAACGAGACGGCCGACTCCTGCTCGCTGGTCTTCGACGTGCCCGAGGAACTCAGCGAGCGCTTCGCCTACACGCCGGGCCAGTTCCTGACCCTGCGCATCCCCAGCGACCTGACCGGGTCCGTGGCCCGCTGCTACTCGCTGGCCAGCTCGCCGCACACCGACGACAAGCCGAAGGTGACCATCAAGCGCACGGTCGACGGCTACGCGTCGAACTGGGTGTGCGACAACGTCAAAGCCGGCGACTCCCTCGAGGTGCTGCCGCCGTCGGGCGTCTTCACCCCCAAGAACCTCGACGAGGACCTGCTGCTGTTCGCGGCCGGCAGCGGCATCACCCCGGTGATGTCCATCCTCAAGTCGGCGCTCGCCCGCGGCAACGGCCGCATCGTGGTGGTCTACGCCAACCGCGACCACGAGTCGGTCATCTTCGCCAGTGAACTGCGCGAACTCGCCGACAAGAACCCGCAGCGGGTCGTCGTCATTCACTGGCTCGAAGCCCTCCAAGGCCTGCCGACCGCCGACGCCTTCGCCGCCCTGGTCTCGCCCTACACCGCCTACGAGGCGTTCATGTGCGGCCCCAAGCCGTTCATGGACCGAGTCCACGACGCCCTCGGCCAGCTCGGCGTGCCGCGCAACCGCACCCACGCCGAGGTCTTCAACTCGCTCTCCGGCGACCCGTTCGCCGAGGTCGCCCCGGTCGAGATCAGCGCCGAGGAGGCCGCCGACGCCGCCAGCGTCGAGGTCGAACTCGACGGCGAGACCCACGAGATGACCTGGCCGCGCAGCCAGACCCTGGTCGACATCATGCTCTCCAAGGGCCTGGACGTGCCCTACTCCTGCCTCGAGGGCGAATGCGGCTCCTGCGCCTGCACCGTCCTGGAGGGCGAGGTGGAGATGGAGAACGCGGAGATCCTCGACCCCGAGGACATCGCCAACGGCTACATCCTGGGCTGCCAGGCCCGGCCGGTGACGGACCGCCTGAAGATCCAGTTCTGAGTTACCCCGAAACGATTCGGCCGCCGCGTGATTCACGCGGCGGCCGAATTCGATTGTGTCCGTGCGGCTCAGTACGCCGAGAAGACGTTGTCGATCGAACCGTAGCGGTGCGCCGCGTAATTGCAGGCGGCCGTGATGTTGGCGACCGGATCGTAGATGTCCCACGAGGTGCCGTCGACGTGGTACGCCTGGAAGGTCGGATCGATCACCTGGAGCAGGCCCTTGGAGGGGATGCCCGCGGCGGCGTTCGAGTCGTAGAGGTTGATGGCCTGCGGGTTACCGCCGGACTCCCGCTGAATATTGCGGAAGATGCCGTCGTAGCTGCCCGGGATGCCGTGCTGGTTCAGGACGTACAGGGCGTTGCGGATCCAGCCGTCGAGGTCGTTGGTGAAGGCCGGGGGCAGTACCTGGTTCAAGGGCGCGGGCAGGCCCTGCACGGCCGCGCGGACCTGGTCCTGCTGCGCCGCCGGGAGCGACGCGGTCAGGCCGACGGCCTGCTGCTGCACCTGCTGGGCGGTGCCCTGGAACTCGGGCGGCACACCATTGACGTCGGCGGAGGCCGCACCGGCGGCGATCGCCGAAGCGGCGATCGCGACGCCGGCCAGAGCGGTGACGGTTCGGACGGGCTGAGCGAAGAATTTATGCATGGCGAATCTCGCTGGCGCAGCGCTGACCACGGCGGGTGTCCGGAGGACCCTGCCGACGCACTGCATGGATCGTGATGTGCAAGGTGGCGGAACGAGATTCGGGAGATTTCCCAGCTATCACCGTTCGTTCACGCTCTCGCCGAAGGCGGCGGTCTCCGCGTGGGGGGGCTCCAACTCGTTTCGAGCTGGTATCGGCCATAACCGACTGATCACAGACTGATCTCGACACATGAACGTAAACTGAACACAAGGTGAACAGTCAGTGCGAATCCATCGAGCCGTTGGTCACAGCAACCCGGCAGCGTGGGCTACGCCGCGACGGTCACCGCTGGGCGCGGTAGTGCGCCCGCTGCTCGGGAGTGAGGTGCTCGGTCGCGTAACTCAACGCCGTGCGGCCCATCGCCGCCGCGTGCGCGTCCAGAAATCCGGTGAGAATCGCCGGATCCACCCGCTTGCCGATCTCCCGCAGCATCCAGCCCACCGCCTTCTGGATCAGGTCGCGGCGGTCGCCGAGCAAGCGCTCACACAATTCCAGGGTGGTGGCGGTATCGCCCTGTTTGATGAACGCGAACGTGGTCAGCAAGGCCACCCGCCGCTCCCACAGTGAATCCCCCGCCGCGAATTCGCCGAGCAGATCGCGCGGGCGCTCCAGCAACCACGGACCGAGAATGAACTCCGCCGAGGAGTCCACCAGATCCCAGTTGTTCACCCGGCCCCGGCGCACCGCCGCCAGATACAACTCGACAATCTCACGCTGCCGCGCCGGATCGCCCCCGCGCGTGCGCGACGCCTTCGCCATCTCGCCATTCAGAATCACCAACCCGGCCAGCCGATGCTCGTGCACCGGACTGTCGAGCAGTGCGTCGATCTCCGAAAGCGGCATCCCGGCAAACCGTTTCACCGCCTTCCGGGTCTGCGGAACCCGGACGCCGATGAAAACATCCCCGTCGCCGTACTCGCCCGGCCCGGTCTTGAAAAAGCGCCGCAGGCGCACCGCGTCGGCCGGATCGGCGAGCGCCGCCAAATCCGCCCGCACCGCCTCGGCGGTCAAACCATTCGGCGACACCGTCGCACCGCTCACCGCGCCTCCCGCGTCCGTGGGCCGGAGTGACTTTCCGAACGAATCCTAGATCCGTATCACCGTATTTCCCCCGCGGCTCGTAAGAGGACCTCGCCAAAATTTCGCATGTGGTCCGCCCCTCCGTACCAGGCGGCCACCAATTCCACGGCAGCCGAACGGGTCCGATGCGCGGCATCGGCCAACTTGGCGATATCGGCCTCGCCGGACTCGGCGGCGGACGCGGCCAGCTCCAGATCGTGGCTGGCCACCAGCAGACGCATGATGTGATGCAGGTCGATGGTGGCGTCGCCGGTGCGGAACTCGGCGGCCGTGGAGGCCGCGGCCTTCGCCTCCGACGACTCGGCGACCGCGGTTGCCGACTCGGTCGCGACAGTCCGCGGCGCAGCGGTCACGGCCTCGGATTCGACGGCCATCGCCTTGGGCTCGGGCAGTGCGGCCTCGAGCTCGGGCAGTGCGGCCTTGGGCTCGGGGGCCACGGTCTTCGACTCGGTGACCGCGATCGCGGGCTTCGGCGCAGCCACCTCGACCGCCGACACGATCGAATCGACTTGCTCCGCAACGCGTTCCGCGGCGGCGCGACGGCGTGAACCGGCACGGGTGGTCGCGCGGGGCCCGTCCTGGACGCTCTCGCGCAGCGACGCGGCGACCGCCTCCATGCTCTCCAGGCCGGCGTTGTCGTCCAGATTGTCCAGGCGGGCAGGCGCTTCCAGACGCTCCGGGGCTTCCAGGCGCTCCGGGAGTTCGAATCGGACCGACGGTTCGGGGTCCGGCGCGTACCGGCGCGACACCGGGGCTTCGAACTCGACGGCCGGGCTCGCGCCGAAGACGCTGTCCTGCGCTTCGGGGCGCACGGCGAACGCGGGCGCCTCGGCGACGGGACGCGCGCCGAACGGGTCGGCGCCGGGCCCGGGCGTCACCGCGAAAGGCTCGCTGTCCGGGGCGGAACGGGTGAACTGCCCGCTGTCGGCGGCCGGCCGGGTCAGCTGTCCGCTGTCATTCGCGGGGCGCGAGAACGGCGAACCATTGGTGGCCGGACGCGATCCGAACGGCTCACCGGTGGCGGGCACCGCGAACGGTTCGCTGTCGGTGCTGATCCGGGCCGGGAACGAGTCGCTCTCCGCGGCGAGGCGGGCGGCCACCGCTTCGGGGTCCGCGCTGCGCCGCGGCAGTTCCGGGGCGTGCTGGGTCAGCTCCGGTGCACGCTGGGTCAGATCGATATTGCGTTGCGGCAGGTCGGCGGAGCGCTGCGGTAGATCGGGCGCGATCCGGCGCGACAGGGCCTCCGATTCCGGTGTGCCGCGCAGGGTTACGGGCGTGGACGACCACTGCACCTGCTGCTCCTGGCCGGTGCGGGCGTCGTAACCGTTGCGGGCGAGCCCGTCGTGGCCGTTGCGGGCGAGCCCGTCCTGGCCGTTGTGCGCGAGCCCGTCGTGGCCGTTGCGGGTGAATCCGTCATGCCCGTTGTGGCCCAGTCCGTCGTGGCCGTTGTGGATAGATCCGGTGTCGATGCCGGTCAGCACCGGATTCGGCGAGGTGCCCGGCGCGTCCGGGTGGGTGAGGCGGTAACCCGGTTGACGCGCGGAGCGCGAATCCCCCGGGCCGGTGGTGAAATCGGCATCCATGGCCGCCATTCTTACCGGGCCGTGGCAGCGGGTGCGAGTCGGGCCACGGTCCGGCCGTGCGCCCGGTCACCACGAAACCGGCTCACGACCAACGGTATTGGGGCATTGACGGGCCCGCGTTCCGGCGGCGGCCCGGCTCAGCAGGTGGTGGGAGCCGGTTCACCGCGCAACCGGGCATCCACCCAGTCCAGCGCCGCGGGCAGGCCCAGCACCGCCGCGGACAGGTGCTCCGGCGACGAGTTCAGATTGACGTCCACCGGCACGCCCGCCGCGCAGTAGCGGCGATCGGTGTTCACGATGGCGTCCACCGGGATCAACGGATCGGTCGGCGAATGCCATTCGAAGATCGGCGTATTCGGCACCCCGTCGTAGGACTCCAGGCTGTTCTCCCGCAGCACCGACATCACCGTCGGATCGTCGATCAGCGAGGTGCTGGCCGCGAATTCGCGCGCGCTGTGCCCCGCGCCGATGGCCATGATCTCGTTGGTGCAGCCATTGGCCATGGCATTGCGGGCGGATATGCCCGCGGAGTTCATCTGGGTGCTGATCGGCAGCCGGTCCGGGTACTCCCGCTCCAGGCCGATGGCCGCCGCCATGGCCAGGCCGAACGCCGGATGCGCTTGGAAACCCAGCTGGCGCACCATCTTCTCCAGATTCATCGGCACGCCGCCGGTGGCCGCGCCCGCGATCTCCAGCTCCGGCGCGTAGCGCGGGGCCAGCGCCGCCGCCCACGCGGTCGCCATGCCGCCGCCGGAGTATCCGGCCATCGCCACCCGGCTCTCGCCGAGGCCCAGCTCCGGGGTCCGCTTGGCTGCGCGAATCCCGTCCAGGGTGATCTGCCCGCCCAATTTGGCCGCGCCGTAGGCGAAATTCGGGCCCAGGTGGTCCGGCAGCGCCACCGACCAGCCGCGCCGCAGCGCCACATTCAGGGCGACGGCTTCCTTCACATACAGATTCGGGTCGCTGGTGTACAGCACCCGCGACACCGCGCACTGCGCGCCCAGGCCGTTGATGATGTGCTGATACGACAGCAGCGGCCCGCCCGGCTGGTGTTCGCGCGGCGTGAGCACCGTGGTGACCGCCGCGATCGGGTTGCCCTCGGATCCGGTGGACCGGAATTTCACCATGGTGACCGTGGTGTCGGGGAAGATCAGCAACGGCGGCATGGGGCGGGTCGCCAGCACGTCGCCCGGCGCGTGGTCGGCGATATCGGCCGGCTGCGCGTAGAACGGGTCCGGGTCGGGCGCCGGATAGATCGGATCGGCGTGCGCCGCGGGCGCCGTCGCCGCGAGAGCCAGACCCGCCGAGAACAATCCGAGAACACGCAGCAACAGCTTGGCCTTCACCAGTTCCTCCACGAACTTCGCAGTGAGAATCGCACGCTTGCCCCACAACGAGTGTGGTTCGGGAGTGGTTGAGAAGAAATAGCGACACGCCAGCAAACATGATGTCGCGGCGAACTCAGCCCATCTGGGTCATCCCCGCGGCGACCACGTTCGCCACATTCAGGATCTCGTCGGCGGTCGGCAACGGCAGCCCGTCCAGCGCGTGCAGCCGATCCGTGCTCGCGATGGCCAGCATCGCCGACACCCAGGCCGCCGCGCAGGCCCGCAGGGTCCCCGGCTGCACCGGACCCGGCGCGCTCGCCGCCAGCACCCGCGCGGTCGCGTCCAGCAGCTGATCGCGCATGCGGCGCAACTGCTTGCGCACATCGGGATGGGTATCGGCCTCGCGCCACATGATCACGCGCAACACCGAGGAATGGTGATCGCGCAGATTCAGCGCGGCATCCATATTGACCAGACTCTTGGCCGGATCGCCCGGCACCACCACCGAATAGATGTCGTCGATCGGCTGCGGCGGGACGCGCTCGGCCATCAGGGCCGACAGAATCGCGTCCTTGGTCGGGAAGTAATAGAAGACCAGCCCCTTGGGTACCCCGGCGGCCTCGGCGATGGCCGCGGTGGCCGTGGCGTCGAAACCATTGGCCGCGAACAGCTTTTCGGCGGCATCGAGAATGAGCTGGCGAGCGTCCCCGTCGACCTTCTTGCTACGACGCTTGCGTGGTGCAGGCACTGCTCGACTTCCTCCTCACGCTTCGAAGCGGAGGCGGCCGCCACCGGTCGGGCGGACGTAGGGAACAAGCATATCGCGCCGACACGCCGGCCCCGTGCGTCTCCCGCCCTTCGCAGGAGAACGAGGCCGGCGCGCCGCGACCCGGTCAGTGGTGCGCCGCGGTGCCGAAACGGCCCGCAACCTCCGGCATCTCGGCCAAGGCGACCACGACCGTCAACGCGCCCACGATCCACGCGACCCAGGAGGCGTTGCTGTAGGAGTGGAAGTTCATCACCCACGGGGAGATGAACATCAGGACACCCAGGACGCCGAGCGCCCGGCCCGTCATCGCGGTGCCCATCTCGCGCAACTGCGCCAGGCCCGCGATGGCGATCAGCACGCCGAGCACGACGAGGGTCCACAGTGCGCGGTCGCTGTGCGCCACCCAGATCGGGGACAGCGCGGCTACGACGCCGAGCACGAATGTCAGGGCGTGCTCCGCGCGACTCACGGTGAACATGGAATGCCTCCTTTGAAAGGCCAGGAAATATGTTCTGATCCCGTTGTAATCCTGATTGACCGGCCGATCAATAAATGCCCGGATACGATTGGGCCGCATCTCGGGTGTGACGGCCGACACGTCGGTGAGCACCCTCGGGAACCGCTAAGGTGGGCACATGTCGCACTCGGTAGAACAGGTTCTAATTGTCGGTGGTGGACTCGCGGGCCTGCGCACCGCCGAAGAGCTCCGACGTGCTGGTTACACCGGCGAACTGACCCTGCTGAGCGACGAGAACCACGCTCCCTACGACCGGCCGCCGCTGTCCAAGCAGTACATGCGCGGCGAAACCGACGACACCGCGCTGCGGCCCGCGGAGTTCTACACCGAACAGGACATCCGGCTGCGCCTGGGCGTCACCGCCACCGGCGTCGACACCGACGCCCGCCGGGTCCGCCTCTCCGACGGCACCGAGGCCTCCTACGACGCCCTGGTCATCGCCACCGGGCTGCGGCCGCGCCGGATCCCCGGCCTGCCCGAGGTCTCCGGCGTGCACGTGCTGCGCACGCACGACGACGCCGCGGCGCTGCGCGAACACCTCGGCAGCGCGCGCCAGGCCGTCATCGTCGGCGCGGGCTTCATCGGCTGCGAGCTCGCGGCCAGTTTCCGCGCCCGTGGGCTCGCGGTGACCATCGTCGAACCCCAGCCCACTCCCCTGTTCGCCGCGCTCGGTGAGCAGGTCGGCGCGCTGGTGGCGCGGCTGCACGAGGCCGAGGGCGTCGAACTGCGCTGCGGCGTCGGGGTGGAAACGCTTGTCACCGAGGGCGACTCGGTGCGCGGGGTCCGACTCGCCGACGGCAGCGTCGTCGACGCCGACCTGGTGGTCATCGGCATCGGCTCGGTGCCCGTCACCGAGTGGCTCGACGGCTCCGGGATCCCGCTGGCCGCGCCCGCCGACGGCGGCGGCGTGCTCGCCGACGAGACCGGCCGCACCTCGGTCCCCGGCGTCTGGGCGCTCGGCGACGTGGCCGCCTGGCCGCACGCCGTCGGCCGCAACAAGCGCGTCGAGCACTGGACCAATGCCGGTGAGCAGGCCCAGGTGCTGGCCGCCGCGCTGCTGGCCGCCGAACCGGCCGCCGAGATCCAGGTGCCGTACGTGTGGAGCGACCAGTACGACATGAAGATCCAGGTGCTCGGCATCCCGGCGCTGGCCGACGAGATCGAGATCGTCGAGGACAAGGGCCGCAAGTTCCTGGCGCACTACCGCCGCGGCGGCGACCTGGTCGCGGTCGTCGGCGCCGGCATGGCCGGCAAGGTCATGAAGGCCCGCGCCGAGCTCGCCGCGAACCTCCAGCCGGTGGCGACCGCGAGCTGATCCGGGCAGACATCCGGGCAAGCACGACATTCCGACCCGCGGTTCGCGATCAGGCGGGTGCTTTCACTACCGTGCAAGGTGTGATCGTCGCGCTCATCGACTCCGGACTGGGGCTGCTGCCCACGGCCGCCTGGTTGCGGAAGCTGCGGCCCGATCTCGACCTGCTGCTGCTCAACGACCCCGACGGCGCGCCCTGGGGCCCCAAGCCCGAGCAGTGGGTCATCGACCGGGTGCTGGACACCGCACGCCTCGCCCTGCGCGAAGGCGCGGAAGTCATTGTGCTGCCCTGCAATACGGCCAGCGTCACCGCCCTCGAACACGTCCGCGCCATGGTCGGGCCCGAGGTGCCGGTGATCGGCACCGTGCCCGCCATCAAGCCCGCCGCGGCCGCCTGCGCGAAGGTCGCCGTCTGGGCGACCGCCGCCACCACCGCCAGCGCCTACCAGGCCGGGCTGATCACGCAATTCGGCGGCGACGCCGAGGTCACCGGGGTCGCCTGCCACGGGCTGGCCGACGCCATCGACCGCGGCGATCTCCCGGTCATCGCCGAGGCCATCACCGACGCCGCCGCCCGCACCCCCGCCGACACCGAGGGCATCGTGCTCGGCTGCACCCACTACCCACTCGTCCTCGACGACATCCTCGCCGCGCTGCCCGCCGGGGTCCGCGTCTTCGACAGCGCCGAGGCCGTGGCCGGGCAGACCCTGCGCCGCATGGACGCGCTCGGACTGCCCAGCGCGGGGGCGGGCACGGTCCGTGTCCTGGCTTCCGGACGTCCGGCCCAACTGCCTTCCGCCGCAGCGTCTTTCGAATCCGGCCGCCTGCTCGGCGCGACCTGCGAGGACCGGCTCACCGCCTCCTGACCTCCCCCGGACACACGAAAGGGCCGCTCCCCCAAGGGAAGCGGCCCTTTCGCATACGGCGCCCCGGCGAACGCCCGAACAGGACGCGGCGGACGCCGAAAAGTCAAACGGCGCCGCCCCTTTCGGAGCGACGCCGTCTGTCAGCGATTCAAGGAATCACCAAGTGGATTCAGAGAATCACTTGACGATCTTGGTGACGCGACCGGCACCGACGGTGCGGCCACCCTCACGGATCGCGAAACGCAGGCCCTCGTCCATGGCGACCGGCTGGATCAGCTTGACGCTCATCTCGGTGTTGTCGCCCGGCATGACCATCTCGGTGCCCTCGGGGAGGGTCACGACGCCGGTCACGTCGGTGGTACGGAAGTAGAACTGCGGGCGGTAGTTGTTGAAGAACGGGGTGTGGCGGCCACCCTCGTCCTTCGACAGGATGTACGCCTGGCCCTCGAACTCGGTGTGCGGGGTGGTGGTGCCCGGCTTCACGACGACCTGACCACGCTCGACGTCGTCACGCTTCAGACCACGAACCAGCAGACCGACGTTGTCGCCCGCCTGGCCCTGGTCCAGCAGCTTGCGGAACATCTCGACACCGGTGATGGTGGTCTTCTGGGTCTTCTCGCGGATGCCGACGATCTCGACTTCCTCGTTCACGTTGATCACACCGCGCTCGATACGACCGGTGACGACGGTGCCACGACCGGTGATCGTGAAGACGTCCTCGATCGGCATCAGGAACGGCTTGTCGGTCTCACGGACCGGGTCCGGGATCGCGGTGTCGACGGCGTTCATCAGCTCGAGCACCGAAGCGGTCCACTTCGGGTCGCCCTCGAGGGCCTTCAGGCCGGAGACGCGCACGACGGGGGCTTCCTCGTCGAACTCCTGCGAAGCCAGCAGCTCGCGGACCTCCATCTCGACGAGCTCGAGGATTTCCTCGTCGTCGACCATGTCGGACTTGTTCAGCGCGACCAGGATGTAGGGCACGCCGACCTGGCGGGCGAGCAGCACGTGCTCACGGGTCTGCGGCATCGGGCCGTCGGTGGCGGCCACGACCAGGATCGCGCCGTCCATCTGGGCGGCACCGGTGATCATGTTCTTGATGTAGTCCGCGTGACCGGGGGCGTCGACGTGCGCGTAGTGGCGCTTCTCGGTCTGGTACTCGACGTGGGAGATGTTGATCGTGATACCACGAGCCTTCTCCTCCGGCGCCTTGTCGATCTGGTCGAACGCGAACGCGGCGTTCACGTCCGGGTAGGTGTCAGCCAGCACCTTGGTGATCGCGGCAGTCAGCGTGGTCTTGCCGTGGTCGACGTGACCAATGGTGCCGATGTTGACGTGGGGCTTCGTCCGCTCGAACTTCGCCTTCGCCACTGTGGTCCTCCTGGACTAGTTAGTGCGTGCTTTTTTGCAGCAGTGCGGTTTGTATTACAGGGGGTCGTTCGACGACCACGCGGGGCGAACTCTCGCGAATCCGCCCCGACAGCGAATTACTCGCCGGTCGCCTTGGCGATGATCTCCTTCGACACGTTGGCCGGAACCTCCGCGTACGAATTGAACACCATCGAGAAGTTCGCCCGGCCCTGGGTCTTCGACCGCAGGTCACCGATGTAGCCGAACATCTCCGAGAGCGGAACCAGCGCCTTGACGACACGGGCACCACTGCGTTCCTCCATGGCCTGGATCTGGCCACGGCGGGAGTTCAGGTCGCCGATCACTTCGCCCATGTAGTCCTCGGGCGTGGTGACCTCGACCGCCATCAGCGGCTCGAGGATCACCGGACCGGCCTTGCGGGCCGCTTCCTTGAGGGCCATCGCGCCGGCGATCTTGAACGCCATTTCCGAGGAGTCGACCTCGTGGTAGGCGCCGTCGAGCAGCGAAGCCTTCACGTTCACCAGCGGGAAGCCGGCGAGCACGCCGTACTGCATGGCGTCCTGGATACCGGCGTCGACCGAGGGGATGTACTCACGCGGAACGCGGCCACCGGTGACCTTGTTCTCGAACTCGTAAGTGGCGCCGTCCTCGGCGTCGACCAGCGGCGCGAGCGCGATGATGACACGGGCGAACTGACCCGAACCACCGGTCTGCTTCTTGTGGGTGTACTCGTACTTGTCCACCGTCTTGGTCAGGGTCTCACGGTAGGCCACCTGCGGCTTACCGATGTTGGCCTCGACCTTGAACTCGCGCTTCATGCGGTCGACGTAGATGTCGAGCTGGAGCTCACCCATACCGCCGATGACGGTCTGGCCGGTCTCCTGGTCCAGCTTCACGTTGAAGGTGGGGTCCTCCTCCGCGAACTTCTGGATCGCGGTGCCCAGCTTCTCCTGGTCGGCCTTGGTCTTCGGCTCGATGGCCACCTCGATGACCGGGTCCGGGAAGGTCATGGACTCCAGCACGATCTGGTTCTGCGGATCGCACAGGGTGTCACCCGTGGTGGTGTCCTTCAGACCGATGACCGCGTAGATGTGGCCGGCCACGGCCTCGGGAACCGGGTTCTCCTTGTTGGAGTGCATCTGGAACAGCTTGCCCAGACGCTCCTTCTTGCCCTTGGTCGCGTTGATGACCTGGGCGCCGGAGTCGACCTTGCCGGAGTACACACGGACGTAGGTCAGCTTGCCGAAGAAGGGGTGGGTCGCGATCTTGAACGCCAGCGCCGCGAAAGGCTCGTCCGAGGACGGCTTCCGGGTCAGCACCTCGTCCTCCTTGCCGGGCACGTGACCCTGCACGGACTCGACGTTCAGCGGCGACGGCAGGTAGTCGACGACCGCGTCGAGCATGGGCTGCACGCCCTTGTTCTTGAACGCGGAACCGCACAGCACCGGGTAGAGCTCGGAGTTGACGGTCATCTTGCGGATGGCGCCCTTGATCTCCTCGACC
>NZ_JBSGCY010000075.1:0-33403 GCF_053602115.1 Nocardia sp. NPDC004582
GCCGACACCCGGGCAGCCGAGGCGGACGTTCGCGCGGCCCGAGCCGACGCCCGGCACGCCGAGGCCGATGCGTCCGCCGCGGTCGCCGAGCGCAAGCGCCCCCGCCCGTTCGCGGCGATCGCCCTGCTGGCCGTCGCGGCCGCGCTGCTGTGGGCGTCCTCGCGCATGACCTGGGTGACCCTCGAGGTGACCAGCGAGCTCGGCCCGCCGCGCACCGCCCACCTCAATGGCAGCACCTGGTTCGGGGCGCTGACCCCGCTGGCGCTGGTGCTGCTGGCCACCATCGCGGCGGTGTTCGCCACGCACGGCTGGTGGCGGCGCGGCGTGGGCGTGGTGGTGGCGGTGCTCGCCGCGGTGGCCGCGGTGCCCGCGTACGCGCTGCTGGTCAACAAGGGCAGGACCGGTGACCGGGCCGCCCGGCTGGCCGAACTGCGGGCCTGGGAGCACCCCGCGACCGTGACCACCTCGTCGCTGCCGGCCGTGCTGACGCTGGCCGGGGCGGTGGCCGCGTTCGCGGCCGGGCTGCTGCTGGTGCGCATGCCCCGCGAGACGGCCGGCATGTCGGGCAAGTACGACAGCCCGGCCGTGCGGAAGTCCGCGGCGGCCGAACAGGTTGCCCAGCATCACGCCGACCGGGGACCCGCGGAATCCGGGTCACAGCCGCCGCCGAAGGAGCAGTTGTCGGGCCGCGTGCTGTGGGACGCGCTCGACGAGGGCCTGGATCCGACCGACGACTCCGCCAATCACTCTGCCGCGCACGACGATCCGGATTCCGGGAGTGCGCGCGAGGACCGCCACTGAGCTGGGTCGGGAGGCTGCATCGTCGCCGCTTCCAGCCCCGCCGTCAAGACCGGGAACATAGCCATTTACTCTTTATCAGCAGCGGTGAGACAGCGCCTGGGGGGATTCTCAGGCAGCAAGTCCGTCTCCCCAGAAAGGATTCGAGCCAGATGACGGTACTCGACTCGATTCTCGACGGGGTCCGTGCGGATGTGGCCGCACGGGAAGCCCTTCTGGATTTCCAGGCCGTGAAAGCGGCCGCCGCGGCGGCGCGTTCCCCGCGTGACGCCAAGGCCGCCCTGCACGCCGAGGGCATCGGCGTCATCGCCGAGGTGAAGCGGGCCAGCCCCTCCAAGGGCGCGCTCGCCGACATCCCCAACCCCGCCGACCTGGCCCGCGCCTACGAGGACGGCGGCGCCCGGATCATCAGCGTGCTCACCGAGCAGCGCCGCTTCGGCGGTTCGCTGGCCGACCTGGACGCGGTCCGCGCCGCGGTCGACATCCCGGTCCTGCGCAAGGACTTCATCGTCGGCCCGTACCAGATCCACGAGGCCCGCGCGCACGGCGCGGACGTGATCCTGCTGATCGTGGCCGCCCTCGAGCAGGACGTGCTGTCCTCGCTGATCGACCGCACCGAATCGCTGGGCATGACCGCGCTGGTCGAGGTCCACACCGAGGAGGAGGCCGACCGCGCCCTCGAGGCCGGTGCGTCGGTGATCGGCGTGAACGCCCGCAACCTCAAGACCCTCGAGGTGGACCGGGATGTGTTCGCGCGCATCGCCCCCGGCCTGCCCAGTGAAGTGATCCGCGTGGCCGAGTCCGGCATTCGCGGCACCGCCGACCTGCTGGCCTACGCCGGTGCGGGCGCGGACGCCGTGCTCGTCGGCGAGGGCCTGGTGACCAGCGGCGACCCGCGCGCCGCGGTGGCCGAGCTGGTGACCGCCGGAACCCACCCGTCCTGCCCGAAACCGGTTCGCCGGGGACGGTGAAAGAAGCGATGACTCAGACCGAAAAGCTGTCCGGCAAGAACACTCTCGGCCTCCCGCAGGCCAGTGACGGCATCGCGCACAAGAGCCACGAGCCCGACGTGGGCGGCCACTTCGGCGTGTACGGCGGCCGCCACGTGCCCGAGGCGCTGATGGCCGTGATCGAAGAGGTCACCGCCGAATACGACAAGTGCCGGGTGGACCCGAACTTCCTCGACGAGCTCGACCGCCTGCAGCGCGACTACACCGGGCGTCCCTCGCCGGTGTTCGAATGCAAGAACCTGGCGCGGCACGCCGGTGGCGCGCGCATCTTCCTGAAGCGGGAAGACCTGAACCACACCGGTTCTCACAAAATCAACAATGTGCTCGGGCAGGTGCTGCTGGCCAAGCGCATGAACAAGACCCGCGTCATCGCCGAGACCGGCGCGGGCCAGCACGGTGTCGCCACCGCCACCGCGTGCGCGCTGCTGGGCATCGAGTGCGTCATCTACATGGGCGCGGTCGACACCGTGCGCCAGCAGCTGAACGTGGCCCGCATGCGCCTGCTCGGCGCCGAAGTCATCAGCGTGACAACGGGTTCGCAGACCCTCAAGGACGCCATCAACGAGGCGCTGCGCGACTGGGTCACCAATGCCGAGCAGACCTACTACTGCTTCGGCACCGCCGCGGGCCCGCACCCGTTCCCGCTCATGGTGCGCGACTTCCAGCGCGTCGTCGGCTTGGAGGCGCGCCAGCAGATCCAGGCCCACACCGGCCGGCTGCCGGACGCGGTAACCGCCTGTGTCGGTGGCGGTTCCAACGCGATCGGCATCTTCCACGCCTTCATCGACGATCCGGGCGTGCGCCTGATCGGCTACGAGGCCGCCGGCGACGGCGTCGAAACCGGCCGGCACGCCGCCACGTTCACCGGCGGCACCCCGGGCGCCTTCCAGGGCGCGTACTCGTACCTGCTGCAGGACGAGGACGGGCAGACCATCGAATCGCATTCCATCTCCGCGGGTCTGGACTACCCGGGCGTCGGCCCGGAGCACGCCTACCTCAAGGACACCGGGCGCGCCGAGTACTACCCGATCACCGATACCGAGGCCATGGACGCGCTCATGCTGCTGTCCCGCGCCGAGGGCATCATCCCGGCCATCGAGTCCGCGCACGCGGTCGCGGGTGCGATCAAGCTCGGCCAGGAGCTGGGCCCGGAGAAGATCATCGTCGTGAACCTGTCCGGCCGCGGCGACAAGGACATGGACACCGCCGCCCAGTGGTTCGGGCTGTTCGACAAGCCCGAGGGGGACGACAAGTGAGCCAGCAGTCCCGTCTCGCCAACACCTTCGCGGCCTGCCGCGAGGAGAACCGCGCCGCGCTCATCGGCTACCTGCCCGCGGGCTACCCCGATGTGCAGGGCTCGATCGACGCCTGCAAGGCGATGGTCGAATCCGGTTGCGACATCATCGAAGTCGGCGTCGCCTACTCCGACCCGGTGATGGACGGCCCCACCATCCAGCGCGCCGCCGAGCAGGCCCTGGCCGGTGGGGTGCGGGTGCGCGACGTGTTCAAGGTCGTGGAGGCCATCTCCCAGGCCGGCGGCAAGGCCGTCGTCATGACCTACTGGAATCCGGTGCTCAAGTACGGCGTGGACAGCTTCTCCCGCGATCTCGCGGCGGCCGGCGGTCTGGGCCTGATCACCCCCAACCTGATTCCGGAGGAGGCCGACGACTGGTTCGTGGCGTCCTCCACCCACAATCTGGACCGCATCTTCCTGGTCGCGCCGTCCTCCACCGAGGAGCGTCTGGTCAAGACCCTCGAGGCCTCGAAGGGCTTCGTGTACGCGGCCTCCACCATGGGCGTCACCGGCGCGCGTGACGCGGTGTCGTCGATGGCTCCGGCGCTGTGCGCCCGCATCCGCGCCCACTCCGACATCCCGATCGGCGTCGGCCTGGGTGTGCGCAGCGGCGCGCAGGCCGCCGAGATCGCCTCCTACGCCGACGGTGTCATCGTGGGCTCGGCCCTGGTGTCGGCGGCGGCGCAGGGCCTGGACGCGATCCGGGCGCTGACCGAGGAACTGGCACAGGGCGTCCGCTCGGCGACGGTCGCCTCCTAGCCGAAGGACCTTCTCGAAAGGTGTGTACCGAAATCGGTATACACCTTTCTTTTTGGCCGCGGACCACCCAGTGGTTCGCGGCCCGTCTCGTTCTGGACTGAGTGGAGCGACGGAGCGAAGCGGAGGAGCGGAGGGAGGGAAGAACGAGACCTCCAGGGCCGCGAACCGGCCGTAGCGAAGCGGAGGCAATCAGATACCGTGGGGACTCGTGACCATACGAGCCCTTGCCGAGAGCACCGGCGCCGATGTCCTGGCCTATATTCCCAGCCCGCCGCGCGGCGTCTGGTACCTCGGGCCGTTCCCGCTGCGCGCCTACGCGATCTGCATCATCATCGGCATCGTCGTGGCCATCTGGCTGGGCGAGAAGCGGTGGGTGGCCCGTGGCGGCGAGTCCGGCGCGGTGCTCGACATCGCCATGTTCGCGGTGCCGCTGGGCCTGATCGGCGGCCGGCTCTACCACGTGGCCACCGACTGGGAGAAGTACTTCGGCCCGCACCGCAAGCCCGACGCCCACTGGTGGGCCATCTGGCAGGGTGGGCTCGGTATCTGGGGCGCGGTGCTGCTGGGCGCGTTCGGCGCCTGGATCGGCTGCCGCCACTATCGAATCCCCTTGCCCGCCTTCGGTGACGCCATCGCGCCGGGCGTGCTGCTGGCGCAGGCCATCGGACGCCTGGGCAACTACTTCAACCAGGAGCTCTTCGGCCGCCAGACCACCCTCCCGTGGGGTCTGGAGATCTTCGACCGCTTCGACGCCAACGGCGGCTCCGATCCGATGAACGGCGTCTCCAACGGCGTGGTGGTGCACGTCGTGCAGCCGACCTTCCTCTACGAGCTGCTGTGGAACCTGCTCGGCGTCGCGATCCTGCTCTACGTGGACCGCAAGTTCCGCATCGGCCACGGCCGCCTGTTCGCGCTGTACGTGGCCATCTACTGCTTCGGCCGGTTCTTCGTGGAACTGCTGCGCGACGACGAGGCCACCCACATCCTGGGCCTGCGCGTGAACACGTTCACCTCGGCGATCGTATTCGTCTGCGCCGTGGCCTATTTCCTGCTCGCCACCAAGGGCCGCGAGACTCCCGCGCAGGTGCGCGCGGGCGCGGAACGCCCCTGGCCGTGGCAGTTCGCCGCGGTGCGCGCCTACGGTGCGGCCGGCGCCGACGGCGCGGTATCGGAGCCGAAGACCGAGGGCGGCGCGTCGGATTCCGGGCCCGCGGAGCCGGATAGCGCGGAGCGGAACGACTCCGAGGCGTCGGCCGATGCCGGGGCGGACTCCGACTCCACCGAGAAGTCCGACTCCACGGAGAAGGCTGACTCCACGGAGAAGGCTGACGCGGCTGTGACGACCGAGAAGGTAACGGCCGCGAAGAATTCCGACACCGCCGACAAGGCGGATAAAGCGGGCGACGCCTGATCGTCGGCGCGCCGAGCGGCAGGTCATCGCCGGGCTCATCGCTGGGCAGTGGTCGAATCCGGCACGCCCGGCAACGAATCCGCGACGCTGCGCGATAATTCCTGCGAACCCGCCGGCTCCGGTGCCGCGCGGGTTCGGCAGTGATGGGGCCGTTCCACCCGGGGGGCGGTCCGCGACGCAGGAGGACGCGAGTGACCGACCCCTTCCAGAAACAGCCGCCGCAGGACGGCCCGCAGTACGGCGCGCCCGGCACCGGCCCGCAGTACGGGCAGCCCTATCCGGATCAGCAATTCGCGCAGCCCGACCCGCAATTCGGCCAGCCGCAGTTCGGCCAGCCGGGGCAGCCCTACGGTCAGCCGCAGCAGTTCGCGCAGCCGGCCCAGCCCTACGGCCAGCCACAGCAGTTCGGCGCGCCCGGCCCCTACGGGCCCTACGGTGGCGACCCGGAGGCCCCGTACGGCCGGGACGCGTTCGGAGTTCCGTTGTCGGACAAGAGCAAGCTGACCGCGGGCCTGCTGCAGCTGCTCGTGGGCAGCTTCGGCGTCGGCCGGTTCTACCTGGGCTACACCACGATCGGAGTCCTGCAGCTGGTCACCTGTGGCGGCTGCGGCATCTGGGCCCTGATCGACGGCATCATGATCCTCACCGGCAAGGTGCCCGACCTCCAGGGTCGACCGCTGAGGGACTGATCGCGACACTCCAGACTTCGGCGGCCGCCACTCGACCGGGTGGCGGCCGTCCGCGCTTATCATCGGGCCTGAGCCGGATCCAGCTTTTCGCGCATCGTGATGGTTGCCGTGCCGCCTGGTCGGTCCGCGGCGTACCCTTTGTCGGTTGTTTATCGCGTGTCCACCGACACGCCCGAGGAGAGGTCCCCGCCGTGCGCCACAAGCTAGCCGCCGCCCTGCTCGCCGTCGTCGCCGCAGCCGGGCTCGTCGCCTGCAGCTCCGGCAAGGACGACGCGAACACCCTGAAGGTGGGCACCGAGGGCAACTACTCTCCCTTCACCTACCAGGACAACGGCAGCCTCACCGGCTACGACGTCGACGTGATCAAGGCCGTCGGCGACAAGCTCGGCAAGAAGGTCGAATTCACCACCGCGCCCTGGGACTCGCTGTTCGCCGCCCTGGAATCCAAGCGCGTGGACCTGATCGCCAATCAGGTGACCGTCAAACCCGAACGCGAGCAGAAGTATTCGCTGTCGAACCCCTACACGGTCTCCGAGGGCGTCATCGTCACCAAGACCGGCAACGGGGGCATCCACGCCCTCACCGACCTGTCCGGCAAGACCTGCGCCCAGTCCGAGACCAGCAACTGGGCCGAGGTCGCGCGCGGCGCGGGCTGCAAGGTCGAGGCCATCCCCGGCTTCGTGGAGGCCGTGCAGCTGCTCAAGACCGGCCGCGCCGACGCCACCGTCAACGACACCCTCGCGGTGAACGCCTATGCCAAACAGCAGGGCGCGGGCACCGTGCAGGTCGCCGGGAAGACGGGGGAGACCTCCAAGCAGGCCTTCGCCGCCCGCAAGGACTCCCAGGCCCTCACCGATCAGGTGAACAAGGCCCTCGACGAGCTGCGCGCCGACGGCACCCTGGCCAAGATCTCCGAGAAGTACTTCGGCACCGACGTCAGCAAGTAAGCGGCGCGGGGCATTTCGACATGGATGACGCCACCTGGGCGCTGATCCGGCACAACCTGTGGCCCATGCTCGAGGCCACGGTGAACAAGACGCTGCCGCTGACCGCGATCAGTTTTCTGATCGGGCTGGTGATCGCGTTGTTCGTGGCGCTGGCGCGGATGTCGAGCGTGTGGCCGCTGTCGGCGGTCGCACGCGTGTACATCTCGATCATTCGCGGCACGCCGCTGCTGGTGCAGCTGTTCATCATCTTCTTCGGCCTGCCGGCGTTCGGTATCGTGCTGGAGCCGTTCCCGGCGGCGGTCATCGCGTTCAGCCTCAATGTCGGCGGCTACGCGGCGGAAATCATTCGGGCCGCGATCCTTTCGGTCGCCCACGGCCAGTGGGAGGCGTCGTACTCGGTCGGCATGAACTATGCCCAGGCGCTGCGCCTGGTGATCCTGCCCCAGGCCTCCCGCATCGCGGTGCCCCCGCTGTCCAACACGCTGATCTCGCTGGTGAAGGACACCTCGCTGGCGTCGACCATCCTGGTCACCGAATTGCTGCGCACCGCGCAGATGGCCGCCGCGCCCACCTTCGACTTCTTCGCCCTCTACGGGGTCGCCGCCATCTACTACTGGGTTATCTGCCTGGTACTCGGATTCGCGCAAACCCATCTGGAGACCCGTCTGGCCAGGCACGTCGCTCGGTGACCCGGTGATAGCTGAACGGGTGCTTACAAGAACCGTATATGTGTGTGCCGGGGTCGGCATGAGCCTTACCACAGGTCTAGGGTTGAACGCGTGATGCGACGAACGAAGATTGTGTGCACCCTCGGACCCGCGGTGTCATCCGAGGACCGGATTCGTGAGCTCGTCGAAAGTGGCATGGACGTTGCGCGCCTGAACTTCAGCCACGGCGAGCACTCCGATCATGCCGAGAACTACAAGAAGGTGCGCGCGGCCAGCGATACCGCCGGTCGCGCGGTCGGCATCCTCGCCGACCTGCAGGGCCCCAAGATCCGGCTGGGCCGGTTCGAGGGCGACGGCAAAACGGTGTGGAACACCGGCGAGGAAGTCCGGATCACCGTCGACGACATGATCGGCAATCACGACCGGGTCTCCACCACCTACAAGCACCTGGCCAAGGACGCCAAGCCCGGCGACCGACTGCTCGTGGACGACGGCAAGGTCGGGCTGACCGTGCTGCGCGTCGAGAACAATGACGTGGTCTGCACGGTCACCGAGGGCGGCCCCGTCTCCAACAACAAGGGCGTCTCGCTGCCCGGCATGGACGTGTCCGTGCCCGCGCTGTCCGAGAAGGACATCGACGACCTGGAATTCGCCCTGAAACTGGGCGTCGACTTCATCGCGCTGTCCTTCGTGCGCTCGCCCTCCGACGTGGAGCTGGTGCACGACATCATGGACCGGGTGGGCCGCCGCGTGCCGGTCATCGGCAAGCTCGAAAAGCCCGAAGCCATCGATAATCTGGAAGCCATCGTGCTGGCCTTCGACGCCATCATGGTCGCCCGTGGCGACCTCGGCGTGGAGCTGCCGCTCGAGCAGGTGCCGCTGGTGCAGAAGCGCGCGGTGCAGATGGCGCGCGAGAACGCCAAGCCGGTCATCGTGGCCACCCAGATGCTGGAATCCATGATCACCAACTCGCGCCCGACCCGCGCCGAGGCCTCCGACGTGGCCAACGCCGTGCTCGACGGCGCGGACGCGGTCATGCTCTCGGGTGAGACCTCGGTCGGCGACTACCCGATCGAGGCGGTGCGGACCATGGCCCGCATCGTGCACGCGGTGGAATCGGAGTCCTCGACCCGGGTGCCGCCGCTGACCCATGTGCCGCGGACCAAGCGCGGCGTCATCTCCTACGCCGCCCGCGACATCGGCGAGCGGTTGAATGCCAAAGCGCTGGTGGCGTTCACGCAGTCCGGTGACACGGTGCGCCGCCTGGCCCGCCTGCACACCCCGCTGCCGCTGCTGGCGTTCACCCCGCAGTCCGCGATTCGCAGTCAGCTGGCCTTGACGTGGGGCGTGGAAACGTTCATCGTTCCTCCGGTGGGCACGACCGACGAGATGATCCACCAGGTCGACAACGCGCTGCTGTCGATCGGGCGCTACGCCAAGGGTGATCTCGTGGTCATCGTGGCCGGCTCCCCGCCGGGTACTGTCGGGTCCACCAACCTGATCCACGTGCATCGCATCGGCGAGGAGGACCACTAATTTGAGTGCGTCGCTGGACGAGACGTCTACGGACGTCGTCGCGGACCCCGAGGGGGCCGGGCTATCGGATGATCTGCGGGTGCTGCTGCGTCTGCTCGATCTCGAGGAGAACGGCCCCGACATCTTCCTCGGACATCACCCCGAGAAGGTGTGGAGCCGCACGTTCGGCGGCCAGCTGGTCGCGCAGGCGATCATCGCCGCGGGCCGGACCGTGGGACCGGAGCGCCCGATCCACGCGGTGAACGCGCACTTCGTGCGCGGCGGCGACCCGAAGCAGCCGATCGAATACCACGTCGATCGGCATCGCGACGGCCGCTCCATCGCCAACCGCACGGTCACCGCGTACCAGGACGGGCAGGAGCTGTTCGTCATGCTCGCGGCCTTCCAGGACTGGGGCAAGGGGCTCGAGCACGGCACGCCCCTGCCCGATGTGCCGGGGCCGGAAGGCCTTCCGCGCGTGGAGGAGTCGTTCGCGGGCATGGAGGACAAACTCCAGATGTTCGTGGACGCGCCGCATCCCATCGAGATGCGCTACACCAACGACCCGGCCTGGGTCCTCAAGGGCAAGGGCGAGAGCCTCGGCCACAACCGGGTCTGGATGCGCACCGACGGCGCGCTGCCCGACGATCCGCTGATTCACGTTGCGGCGCTGGCGTATTCGTCCGACACCACGGTGCTGGACTCGATCATCACCACGCACGGCCTGTCGTGGGGCTGGGACCGCATCATCGCGGCCACGGTGAACCACTCCATCTGGTTCCACCGGCCCTTCCGCTTCGACGACTGGTCGCTCTACGCGACCGAGTCGCCGGTGGCGGCGGGCTCGCGCGGCCTGGCCCGCGGGCACTTCTACGGCCGCAACGGCGACCTGCTGGCGACGACCGTTCAGGAAGGCGTGATCCGCCACTTCCCGGCGCGCCGCTGAGACCTGCGAGAACGGGCCGCACCCCCTTGGGGGTGCGGCCCGTTTGTCAGGTCCGGGTCAGATCAGTTCCCGATTCTCTTCCAGATCGAAGTTCTCGCGCTGCAGGGCGTGCACGATGTAGGGGATCGGCTCGCCCGCGGAGAGCTCCAGCAGCAGTCGCTGCTCCAGTTTGGCGATGCCCGCCTTGGTGAGCTGGCGCGCTTCCCCGACGAGGCTGAGCGCGATCTCGTAGGTGCGGCGCTCGCCCGGCTCGGCGGCGGGATGATCCAGCCGCCACTGGGTTTCGAGCACCGTGTGGGCGGGGTCGTCGCACTCCACCGGGAGGGTGAAGCGCCACGCGAAGATATCTCGATCGGCGACGTATTCATCGACCACCCGGCACACCGTCTCGGTGACGTGGCGCAGGGTTTGAGGTGTCACGTAAACATGGAGCGAAACATCCGAAATTCGCTTCGGCATGTCCTTGGTCCTGTTCTTGTGTCGAACCACCGGCAGTGGCGTTCGGCGGAACGGATAAGTGTTCCGCGCGAGAGTGTAATCCCTTACCGGACCATCGCGGCAGCAAGGTGTATTGACACGCGGACTCCGACCGGCCGGTATGCCGGGATCGCCTGCTATCCGGTGGATTCCGCCGCGCGGCGGGCCGGGCGCTGCGCCGCCGGATGGGGCGATTGCGCGGCCGGCCGCGGAGATTGCGCTGCCGTTCTGGGTGATTCGGGGCGTCTGACCGCTTCGCCGCGTCCGCCGTCGATCACCAGCAGCGGCGGCTGGCCGTCGGCGGCGCTGCGCGGGCGCAGCGTGGCCTGCGGATGCTGATGCGCGTGCATCGCCAGCAGCAGCGGGACCAGCGCCTCGGCGATCTTGTCGCCGACATCGCAATACTGTTGCGGGGACAGGCCGACCGGGTCGGCGATGTTCTCGCGGCCGACATAGGCCAGGTCGTCGCGCGCGGCGTGCAGGCCGACCACGGTGCGGGCGCCGCTGACCTTCGCGATCCGGTACGCCTCGAGCAGGGTGAAGGTGCGGGGGAGCGCCGCGGGCACGAGGTCGCGGACCTGGTCGCGGATCTTCTCGGTCATGGTGAGCACCAGGTCGGCGCGGTGCACCATCTCGGCCTTGAGGCGGCGGGCCTTGAAGTTGGCGGCGTCACCGCCGAGTCCGGTAATCGTCTGTGCGGCCAGGGGTTCCACCGGGAAGCCGACCAGGGCGCGCACGCCCGCGCTCTCGGCGGTGAGCTCTTGTAGTCCGTGGTCGGCGGCCACCGCCAGGGTGAGGCGTTCGGCGATGACGGATCGGCAAACATTTCCGCTGCAGACGAACAGGACGTGCATGCGGACAACCTATGCCCGCCGTTGTCGATTCGAAACAGTTCTGTGACCGGATCACACGTTTCAACCGCATTGTTCATACGGTGGCCGGATGTCGCTCACCTGTTGTCGGCGGGTGTTTACCGGAGTGACCGGCGGGCCAACGCGCCGTCGACGATCTTGCCTTTTCGCGCACGCCGAATCAATAGCTGGACGATTATTTATCGGTCGTGCCGTACAACGTGGATTCCGTTACCACGGGCGCGATTTCGGGTGCACCGCCCCGGGTGCGGCCGCGAGTGGAGAACAGCCGTCCGCGGGCAGGCACCGTGGGCGCGAATCGGCCCAGTCCGGAGGGTGCGGCCATATCGTCGTAGACGGAATCGATTCCGCCCCTGGCGAAATAGGCCTCGTGCCAGAATCCGGTGCCGCCGGAATCGCGCAGGAACCGCTGCCACCACTCGCGATGCGGCTCCGAGCGGGTCCAGCGTTCCAGGCTGTCGAGGTCGCGCCAGTACTGCCGGGCGCCCCAATGCGGCGGCCACATCGACCACACCACATCCTCGTGCGACAACAGCCCGTCGGGCCGATCGTGATGGGATTTGTACAGCTTCGGTCCGATTCCCAGTAATCGCAGCATTCCCCGCGGCTTGTGCACGCGCATACCGAGCAGGATCACGACCAGGTCCGGGTAATCGGATAGGTCCGCGGTCATCCTCTTCACCGGCATTCGTGGCCTCCGCACTACTCGGTGATCTGTGCGGGTCTACGTCACTCCCGTGCTCGCGGTTCGAAACGCGGCCCATTGTTTCCCGAGTCTACGGCTGTTTCCCGAGTCATCGGCCTGGCCCGCGGGCTAGGCCGTGCTCAACCGCAGCACCGCCGAGCTGCCCTGGACGGCAACTATCTTCACGGTCAGGCCATTGAGGAAAATCGTGCCGCCGGCGCCGGTGGATCCCGATACCGGCAACCCGAATACGGTCGTGGACGCCGTGGTCGACAACGCGCTGATCTCCCCGATCCGCACGCTGCCCCCGATCCGCGAGAAGCCCGGAACCGGAATCGTGGTCGGCCCGTCCACCCGGATCTCGCAGTTGCCCTTCGCGCAGGCCCCGAGATCGGTCCCGTTCGCCGCCGCGGGCAGTCCGTCGGCCGCCTTCGCGGTCGTCTTGGCCGCGTTCGTGGTGCTCGAGGTATCCCGCGCGGTCGTGCCCACCGCCGTCGGTGCCGCCTCCGGCACCGCGTGCCCATCGGTCTGGGCCCCGCATCCTCCCACCAGCGCGGCCAACACCACCCCCGCGCCGATCCTGGCCCATCCGGCTCTCGCCGTCGAGGTCATCCGGATTCGCATGCGCCCTCCATACTGCTGTGTCGATCACGGCTCACCGATCATGCGCGACGCACCATCCCCGCGACACCGCTTCACTCAGATCAATCCCGACCGGTCTCCCTCGCCCTGTCAGAATGACCCGGTGCGCGTACTCGTCACCGGAGCCAACGGCTACCTCGGCCGTGCCGTCGTCGCCGCACTCCACGCGGCAGGTCACGAGCCGATCGCCATGGTTCGTTCCCCCGGCCCGGCCATCGCGGGCGCCACCGAGGTCCGCACCGCCGACCTACTCGACGACGATGCTCTCCCGCCTGTGCTACGAGACGTGGACGCGGTCTGCCACCTCGCCGGACTGACCCGGGCTCGCGAATCCCTCGCCGAGCCTCTCCGCTATCTCCGCGCCAACGTCACCGCGACGGTCGCCCTGCTCGAGGCCATGGCAGACACCGGAGTCGGCGCCATCGTCTTCGCCTCGACCGTGGCGATCCATGGGACGCCGGACCGTCAGCCGATGACCGAAGACCTCCACGACGCCCCGCCGCACCCGTACGCGCAGAGCAAACTGGCCGCCGAACTGGCCATCGAAGCCGCCACCCGGACCGGCGAACTATCGGCGACGATCCTGCGGCTCTCCAATATCGCCGGCGGCGCGGACCCCGACCCGACCCGGCTGATCCCCCGCGCATTGGCCGCGGCAGCGCAGAATTCACCCCTGCCCGTGAACGGCGACGGCACCGCCACCCGCGACTACCTCCACATCATCGACGCGGCCCGCGCGTTCGTCGCCTGCCTCGACCACGCGCCCGGCCCAGGCACGGCCATCCGCTACAACATCGGCAGCGGTCACGGCACGACAATCCTCGAGGTGGCGGCGGCCGTGCGCCGGGCAACAGGTCTGTCCCTCGCCCTCGACCACCGTCCCCCGGCCCCGGAACCGCCCGTCCTGATCGTCGACCCGTCCAAGGTGACCGCTGAAACCGGCTGGAAACCAATCCATTCCACGATCGATCGGATCGTCGGCGACACCTGGCGGGCCGACACAGAATCTCCACCCGGTGTCCGCCCGGTCCGCACGTCCGGTTTCTAGAGTCGATCCGGGGGAGGCTCGGTCGTCGAGACCCCGGTATTCGAGATCGGAAGGTTCGTATGCGCGACTCTGCTGAATTCACCCGGTGGACCACGGAATTCGAGGCCAAGGCGCGGGCCCGGGCTCGCGCGGGCGATCCCGACGCGTCCGGTGGGGCGACGCTGCATCCGGCGCTCGTGCGCAGCATTCAGCGGTTTCAGGCGGGCGAGTCGGGTGATGGGGCTCATCTGATCGCCAAGGCCGACGCCGCGGGCGATCCGGTCTATGCTGCGGCGGTACGGCTGTTCGTCGCGGAGGAACGTAATCACGCGCGCCTGCTGGCGAACCTCCTACAAGCTGCGGGGGAGAACCCGATCTCCGCGCACTGGACCGACGCGATCTTCGTCCGCCTGCGCCGAGGACTGGGCCTGCGCCTGGAACTCATGGTCCTGTCGGTCGCCGAGGTCATCGCCGTCCCCTATTACCGAACCCTGCGCGACGGCGCCCGCGACCCCCTCACCACCCGCACCGCCGCCCTCATCCTCGCCGACGAGCAACGCCACATCCCCTTCCACACCCACCGCCTGCGCCTGGCCTTCACCCCCACCCCACCGGTATTCCGCCCCGTCATCCGCGCAGCCTGGTGGACCATCCTGCACGCCGCCATCCTGGTGGTCCTCCTCGACCACGGCCCCGCCCTGCGCCACTTGGGCGCCACCCGAACCGAATTCGCCCGCGCCGCCCGCGCCCACTTCGCCCCGATCTGCGCCGCCGCCCTCAGCGGAACGAAGACGGGCCAAGGTTGGCGAAGTCACCGCGCCCTGACATTCCACTGACCGAGGCCGGCCGCAAAGGGACAGTGCCGCACGGGCTTCGGCGCACACCCGCGGACCACAGACAAAGCACAGCCGCGGACCGCAGACAAAAAGGGCCGGTCCGGCGATTGCCGGACCAGCCCTTGATCTTGGTGCCGAGTGTGGGAATCGAACCCACACGCCCTTCCGGGCAACGGTTTTTGAGACCGTCGCGTCTGCCAATTCCGCCAACTCGGCGCACCGGAGGGAAATGATAGCGGGTGGTGGTGCGAACCGACTAATCGAGGGGGTCGGGGGACGACACGGTTGTGATACTGGTCGGTTTGCCCTGGGTACGTGGGTTGTCGGGGCGGGTGAACGGTACTCTTTGGGTGACTCGGGTGCGTGCTGGTCCTGTGAGGGTGGCGCAAGACGAGGTGGCATCGGGTATCGGTATTTCGGAAGCGACAGGGGTTCATCTATGGGAACGACAGCAGGGGGCGGTTCGAAGAAGGACGCTGCGGCGTCCGCCCCCAAGCGGGTGGTGGTTGCCGAGGACGAGGCGCTCATCCGGATGGACCTGGTGGAGATGCTCTCCGAGGAGGGCTATCACGTGGTGGGTGAGGCGGGTGACGGTCAGCAGGCCGTGGACCTCGCTGTGGAGCTGCGTCCGGATCTGGTGATCATGGATGTGAAGATGCCGCGCCGGGACGGCATCGACGCGGCGGCCGAGATCGCGTCGAAACGCGTTGCGCCGGTGGTCATCCTGACCGCCTTCAGTCAGCGTGACCTGGTCGAGCGGGCACGCGACGCGGGGGCGATGGCGTACCTGGTGAAGCCGTTCACCAAGTCGGACCTGGTACCGGCCATCGAATTGGCCGCATCGCGATTCCATGAGATCGCCGCGCTGGAGAGCGAGGTCGCGAATCTGACCGACCGGCTCGAGACCCGCAAGCTGGTGGAGCGTGCCAAGGGTGTGCTCATGCAGACCCAGGGGCTGTCCGAGCCGCAGGCGTTCAAGTGGATTCAGCGCACCGCCATGGATCGTCGCACCACTATGAAGGCGGTCGCGGAAGTGGTGCTGGAGAACCTCGCGCCGAAGTAAGTCGTATTTGCCGGGACGTCGCCCTGTTGTTGCCGCTAATGCACTGAGGAATTTAACAGTGCGGTAACAGCAGGGCGTTCCACTTTAGTTGCGATGTCACATGAATGATTCGAATGTGATGCGGACCTAACGTGGCCCGACTATGTTTCTGTGCGGGCCGATCGATGGGGCGGCCCTCCTCGGTCACCCCGGGGGCGCACAGAACATGAGGTGAATCGTGCTTGGTTCAATGACGCGCACGTCGACCCTGCGGCACAGTCGCGCGGTCAGGATGCTTGTCGTCGGGGCCGCGGCCGTACTCGCATTGGGCAGTGCCGGCTGCAGTAGCAAATCGACGGACAATTCGGGCGGAGGCGGGTCGAATCTGACCATTTCGCCCCTGGTGCAGGTGGACTCGCAGGGCAAGGAGGTCCCGGTCACGGACTCCAGCGCGGCCGCCGACCCCGCCGGTGACGGCAAGGGCAAGTGCGCCCCGCAGACCATCGCGATGGCCGGCCCGCTGACCGGCGACAACGCCAACCTCGGCCTCAACATCATCCGCGGTGTGAAGCTGGCGCTGGACCAGCACAACAAGGCCAACCCCGGCTGCCAGGTCTCGGTCAAGGAGTTCGACACCGAGGGTGACCCGCAGAAGGCCACCCAGGTCATTCCGACCATCGTCAGCGATCCGTCGATCGTGGCGCTGATCGGCCCCACCTTCTCCGGTGAGACCAAGGCGACCGGCGCGATCCTGAACCAGGCCAACCTGCTGTCGCTGACGCCGTCGGCCACCAACGTCACCCTCACCACCAACGGCTGGACCAACTTCTTCCGCGGTCTGGGCAATGACGGCATCCAGGGCCCGGCCGTGGCCGGATACCTGAGGGGCACCGGCAAGTTCAAGAAGATCTGCGTCATCCAGGACGACTCGGATTACGGCACCGGCCTGGCCAAGACGGTCACCGAGGGCCTGGGTCCGATCGCCGACCCGAGCTGCGCGGCCAGTGTGAAGGCGAAGCAGAAGGACTTCTCGGCGACCGTGTCCAAGATGGCATCGGCCAAGCCGGACGGCATCTTCTACGCGGGCTACTACGCCGAGGCCGCGCCGCTGGTGAGCCAGCTGCGCGACGGCGGCGTGACCGCGACCTTCATCTCCGACGATGGCACCAAGGACGTCGAGTTCACCAAGCAGGCCGGCAGCAAGTCCAAGGACGCGCTGCTCTCCTGCCCGTGTGGTCCGGCCGGGGACAAGTTCGCCTCCGCCTACAAGGCGTTCAACAACTACGAGCCCGGCACCTACTCGACCGAGGGCTACGACCTGACCACGATCGTGCTCAAGGGCATCGAGGCCGGTAAGGTCACCCGCCCCGAGCTGGTCGATTACGTGCGCAACTACGACGGCCAGGGTCTGGCCCGCCAGTACAAGTGGGGTTCCACGGGTGAATTGGCCAACGCGTTGATCTGGATGTATCAGGTCAAGTAGCGGTCACTGTTAATCGGAACAGCGTGTGCCGAATTTCGTTTCGGCGCACGCTGTTTTCCACGACAGCGGAAAGTAACGAATGTCTGCACCCGCTTTGGCCGATGTGACCCTCCTCGCGAGCGGGTCCATCAAGTTCGATCTGTCCGGGGTCGCCGATCAATTCTGGCGGCTCACCGTCGAGGGGCTCACCTACGGCTCGATCTACGCACTGGTCGCCGTCGGCTACACACTGGTCTACGGTGTGCTGCGCCTGATCAATTTCGCCCATTCGGAAGTATTCATGCTCGGCACCTTCGGCCAGTTGGTCGGATTGATGGTGTTCGGATTCGCGGCGAGCGGTGATACCTACTCCCAGGGTGTCGGACTGACCGTGGTCTACCTCGCAGCGGCCATGGTCTTCGGCATGCTGGTCTCCGGCGCGGCCGCGGTGGCGCTGGAGCGAGTCGCCTACCGGCCACTGCGCAAACGCGGTGCGAAACCGCTGATCTTCCTGATCACCGCGATCGGAATGTCGTTCGTGCTGCAGGAATTCGTGCATTACATCCTGCCCAAGCTGACCGGCAACAAGCTCGGCGGCACCAACGCGCAGCAGCCGATCCAGCTGGTGACACCCACCGAACAGTTCAAGTTCTTCGGCGCGTCGGTCACCAATGTCGCGCTGGTGATCGTGCTGGCCGCGGTGGCGCTGGCGCTCACCACCGAATTGCTCATCAACCGCACGAAATTCGGCCGCAGCATTCGCGCGGTGGCCCAGGATCCCGACACCGCGACGCTGATGGGCGTCTCCCGGGAACGGGTCATCATGCTGACCTTCCTCATCGGCGGTGTCCTGGCGGGCGCGGCCGCGCTGTTGTACACCCTCAAGATCCCCAACGGCATCATCTACAACGGCGGATTCATCCTGGGCATCAAGGCTTTCAGCGCCGCGGTGCTGGGCGGTATCGGCAACCTGCGCGGCGCGCTGCTGGGCGGGCTGCTGCTCGGCCTGGCCGAGGACTACGGCCAGGTGCTCTTCGGCGATCAGTGGCGTGACGTGGTCGCGTTCGTGGTGCTGGTCGCGGTGCTCATGGTCCGGCCCACCGGCATTCTCGGGGAGAGCCTGGGGAGGGCGCGCGCATGACTCACGCGAAAACGGCTCCGGCGCCGCAGGGCGCACCCGCCGGGCGGGGTGTCGGCGACGCCATCCGCACCTGGTGGAGCGGACTCTCGCGACCGGCGCAGTGGGCGTTCGGTATTCCGGCGATCATCGTGCTGGCCGCGCTGCCGCTGTTCAAGCTGCCGCTGCTGGACACCCCCGGCACCAGTTTCGGCGGGGTGATGGCGCAGTTCGCCATGTACGCGCTGATCGCCATCGGCCTGAATGTGGTTGTCGGACAGGCGGGTCTGCTGGATCTGGGCTATGTCGGCTTCTACGCGGTCGGCGCGTACTCGGTCGGTCTGCTGACCAGTCCGAACAGTCCGTGGAATCAGACCGACGGCGGCTGGCTCGACCCGAAGTGGGCGTGGCTGGCGTGCGTACCGATCGCGATCCTGGCGACCGCGATCTCCGGTCTCATCCTGGGCACGCCCACGCTGCGGCTGCGCGGCGACTATCTGGCCATCGTGACCCTCGGCTTCGGTGAGATCGTCCGGCTGCTGGCCGACAACCTGCCCGAGATCACCAACGGCAGCTTGGGCCTGTCCCGGATCCAGTACCCGCATCTCGGCGAGTCCGACACCCATCCGGGCGGCTACTTCTCCTCCGGCAATCTCGGTGACGTGCACACCTGGAATGTGCTGGACCGGGCCAACTCCGGGACCTGGTGGTACTGGCTGGGCATCGTGCTGGTGGTGGCCGTGCTCATGCTGGTCGGCAATCTCGAGCGCAGCCGGGTGGGCCGCGCGTGGGTGGCCATCCGCGAGGACGAGGACGCCGCCGAGATCATGGGCGTGCCCACCTTCAAGTTCAAGCTGTGGGCGTTCATGATCGGCGCGGCCATCGGCGGCCTGTCGGGCGCGCTGTACGCGGGTCAGGTGCAGTACGTGAATCCGCAGGGCTTCAACGTCATCAACTCGATGCTGTTCCTGTGCGCGGTGGTGCTGGGCGGGCAGGGCAACAAGCTCGGCGTGATCGTCGGGGCGTTCCTGATCGTGTACCTGCCCAACCGGTTCATGGGCGTGAACGTGGGCGGGCAGTCGCTCGGCGACTACAAGTACCTCTTCTTCGGTCTCACGCTGGTGGTCGTGATGATCTTCCGGCCGCAGGGTCTGTTCCCGGCGCGGCAGAAACTGCTCGCCTACGGGCGGCAGGTGTATCGGGCGGTGCGACGGCCGGCGGTGGCCGCGCAGACGACGGGAGCTGGACAGTGACGGGGCCGGGCGACGCGCTGTTCGACAACGAGGACATGGCGGCCGGGTACGTCGCACCCGAGACCGAGCCCAGCGCGGGCGTGCTCGATGTCACCGAAGTCCTTCCGGTGCTGGGTGATTCCGAGGCGGTCGCCGAGCTCGCCGCGCCGCAGCGCGATATCGAGACCGCGGTCGGCGAGCCGCTGCTGCGCACCGACGGGCTCAGCGTGAGGTTCGGCGGCCTCACCGCCTTGGACCAGGTGAGCTTCGAGATCCGCCGCGGCGAGATCCTCGGGCTCATCGGACCCAATGGCGCGGGCAAGACGACCTGCTTCAACGCCATCTCCGGGGTGTACCGGCCCTCGGGCGGCACGGTCTACTTCGACGGCAAGCCGCTGACCAAGACCAAGCGCAACGAGATCACCCGGCTGGGCATCGCGCGCACCTTCCAGAACATCCGCCTCTTCGGCGAGATGACGGCGCTCGAGAACGTGGTCGTCGGCGCGGACGCCCGGCACCGGACCTCGGTCCCGGGCGCGGTGTTCCGCACCGCCCGCCACCGCGGCGAGGAGAAGGACTCGCTCGAGCGCGGGATGGCGCTGCTGGAATTCGTCGGGATCGCCCCGCACGCGGTCGAGAAGGCGCGCAACCTGTCCTACGGCGATCAGCGCCGCCTGGAGATCGCCCGCGCCCTGGCGACCGATCCGAAACTGCTGTGCCTGGACGAGCCGGCCGCCGGGTTCAACCCGAGCGAGAAGTCCGCGCTGATGGATCTGATCCGCAAGATCCGCGACGACGGGTACACGGTGCTGCTCATCGAGCACGACATGCGGCTGGTCATGGGCGTGACCGACCGCATCGTGGTGCTGGAGTTCGGCCGCAAGATCGCCGACGGGCTGCCCGAGCACATCCGCCAGGATCCCGCGGTGATCAACGCCTACCTGGGTGTGCCCGACGCCGCCGACGCCGAGTCGTCCGCGGATGCCGCCGAGGCGGAAAGCGTTGCCGCCGAGCCGGTCCCGGAGCTCACCAAGCCCGCGCCCGGTTCCGTCGCGCCCACCGCCCCGACCGGCGAGCCGCTGCTCACGGTCGAGGACATGGTCGTGAACTACGGCAGAATCCAAGCTCTGCATGGCATCTCGCTCGAGGTCGGCCAAGGCGAGCTGGTCACCCTGCTGGGCGCCAATGGCGCGGGCAAGACCACCACCATGCGCGCCCTGTCGGGCCTGCTGCCGCTGACCCGCGGCCGCATCATGTTCCAGGGCCGCGACATCACCCGCATGAAGGCCCACGAACGCGTGGTGGCGGGCCTGATCCAGGCGCCCGAGGGCCGCGGCGTCTTCCCGGGCATGACGGTCCAGGAGAACCTCGACATGGGTTGTCACGCCCGGCCGTTCGCGTCCAAGGCGGACTACGCGCACACCCTGGACTGGGTCTACGAGCTGTTCCCGCGCCTGCTGGAACGTCGTCGCCAGGTGGGCGGCACCCTCTCCGGCGGCGAGCAGCAGATGCTGGCCATCGGCCGCGCCCTGATGGCCCGTCCGCAGCTGCTGCTGCTCGACGAGCCGTCGATGGGCCTGGCCCCCATGGTGATCCAGCAGATCTTCCGGATCATCGCCGACATCAACGCCCAGGGCACCACGGTCCTGCTGGTCGAACAGAACGCCCAGCAGGCCCTGACCCGCAGCGATCGCGCCTACATCCTGGAAACCGGCGAGGTGACCAAGACCGGCGACGGCCGGGCCCTGCTCACCGACCCCGCGGTCAAGTCCGCCTACCTCGGCGTCGGCTGACCCATCCACCCCCGAAAAGCATTCGGGCCGGTCACCTTCCGGTGACCGGCCCGAACCTTCAAGCAGGGGCGACAGGAATCGAACCTGCAACCTGCCGCTTTGGAGACGGCTGCTCTGCCAATTGAGCTACACCCCTTGGCGGGGGCAACGCTACCAGGTAGCCCGGCGGGCGCGAAATCGGTTTTGCTGACCTGCGGCGACCGGCCGGGTACGCCCGCTGCCCACGGATGTCGGAGCCGGTACCTAGACTCTTGCGGGTGACCCCTGCCTCCACTGATCAGCGCCCCGTTGCCGCGTCCGTATCGCCGTCCGGGGAGCAGCCGACCCTGTTGCTGCTGGATGGGCATTCGCTGGCCTATCGCGCGTTCTACGCGCTGCCGGCGGAGAACTTCAAGACGCAGAGTGGGCAGACCACGAACGCGGTGTACGGGTTCACGGCGATGCTGATCAATCTGCTGCGGGACGAGAAGCCGACGCATGTGGCGGCGGCGTTCGACGTGAGCCGCAAGACGTTCCGGACCGAGGCGTTCCCGGAGTACAAGGCGAATCGGGCGACCACGCCGGACGAGTTCAAGGGGCAGGTGGAGACCACCCAGGAGGTGCTGGGAGCGCTGGGGATTCCGGTCATGGCCATCGAGGGGTACGAGGCGGACGACGTCATCGCCACCCTCGTCACGCAGGCCGTGCCGGAGGGGTTCAAGGTGCTCGTCGTGACCGGCGACCGGGACTCGCTGCAGCTGGTCAATGACGACGTCACCGTGCTCTACCCGAAGAAGGGCGTCTCCGAGCTGACCCGGTTCACCCCGACGGCGGTGGAGGAGAAGTACGGGCTCACTCCGGCACAGTATCCGGACTTCGCGGCGCTGCGCGGCGACCCGAGTGACAACCTGCCGGGCATTCCCGGAGTGGGGGAGAAGACCGCGACCAAGTGGATCCGTGAGTACGGGGATCTGGCTACGCTGGTCGACCAGGTGGACAAGGTGAAGGGCAAGGTCGGAGACGCGTTGCGCGCCAACCTGTCCAGCGTGGTGCTCAACCGGCAGCTCACCGAGATGGTGAAGACGGTGCCGCTGCCGTACACCCCCGAGCAGCTGGCCATGCAGCCGTGGGATCGGGACAAGATCCACCGCCTGTTCGACGAGCTGGAATTCCGGGTCCTGCGCGACCGCCTGTTCGACACCCTGGCCCCGGTGGAGCCCGAGGCCGAGTCCGGATTCGAGATCAGCGGCAGCGCACTGGCGGCGGGGACCGTGGCCGCCTGGCTGGCCGAGCACGCCGGAACCGGTGTGCGGCACGGGGTTTCGGTGGTCGGAAACGGTTCGCCGCTGCACGGCGACACCCAGGCCATCGCGCTGGCCGCCGCCGACGGCGAGGGCGCCTACATCGACGTGCACACCCTCACCCCCGAGGACGAGAAGGCGCTCGGCGAGTGGCTCGCCGACCCGCAGACCCCGAAGGCGTTGCACGAGGCCAAGACCGCCATGCACGCCCTGCGCGGGCGCGGCTGGCGCCTCGGCGGGCTCACCAGCGACACCGCGCTGGCCGCCTACCTGATTCTGCCGGGCCAGCGCACCTTCAACCTCGAAGACCTCTCGCTGCGCTATCTGAGCCGGGAACTGCGCGTCGACAATGCCGGGGAGACCCAGCTGTCGCTGCTCGACGACGAGGACGAGGTCGACGCCGAGGTCGCCAACGCCCAGATGCTGCGCGCCCGAGCGGTTTACGACCTCGCCGACGCCTTCGACACCGAACTCGAGCGCATCGAGTCCACCGCGCTGCTGCGCGATATGGAGCTCCCGCTACTGAGCGTGCTGGCCGATCTGGAGGCGGCGGGCATCGCGGTCGACTCCGCACAGCTCGAGCAGTTGCAGCGCGAGTTCGCCGACCGCGTCGCCGAGGCCGCCGAGGCCGCGTACGGCGTGATCGGCAAGCAGATCAACCTGGGCTCGCCCAAGCAGCTGCAGGTGGTCCTGTTCGACGAACTGGACATGCCGAAGACCAAGCGCACCAAGACCGGCTACACCACCGACGCCGACGCGCTCGAGGGCCTCTACGAGAAGACCCAGCACCCGTTCCTGCAGCACCTGCTCGAGCATCGCGACGCCACCCGCCTCAAGGTGACCGTCGACGGCCTGCTCAAGTCGGTCGCCGACGACGGCCGCATCCACACCACCTTCAACCAGACGGTCGCCGCCACCGGCCGCCTGTCCTCGACCGAGCCGAACCTGCAGAACATCCCGATCCGCACCGACATGGGCCGCCGCATCCGCGACACCTTCGTCGTCGGCCCCGGCTACGAGTCGCTGATGACCGCCGACTACAGCCAGATCGAGATGCGGATCATGGCCCACCTGTCCAAGGACGAGGGCCTGATCGAGGCCTTCAACTCGGGTGAGGACCTGCACAACTTCGTCGCCTCCAAGGCCTTCGACATCCCGATCGCCGAGGTCGAGCCGGAGCTGCGCCGCCGCATCAAGGCCATGTCCTACGGCCTGGCCTACGGTCTGTCCGCGTACGGGTTGTCGCAGCAGTTGAAGATCAGCGCCGACGAGGCCAAGGTCCAGATGGACATCTACTTCAGCCGCTTCGGCGCCATCCGCGACTACCTGCACGACGCCGTCGATCAGGCCCGCAAGGTCGGCTACACCGAGACCCTGTTCGGCCGCCGCCGCTACCTGCCGGATCTGGATTCCAGCAACCGGCAGCGTCGTGAGGCCGCCGAGCGCATGGCCCTCAACGCCCCCATCCAGGGCACCGCGGCCGACATCATCAAGGTCGCCATGATCGACACCCAGCGGGCGATCCGGGACGCGGGCCTGAAATCCCGCATGCTGCTGCAGATCCACGACGAACTCGTCTTCGAGGTCGCCGCGGGGGAGCGGGAGCAACTGGAATCGCTTGCGCGCGAGCACATGTCCAATGCGATCGAGCTGTCGGTGCCGCTGGAGGTGTCGGTGGGCGTGGGCCGCAGCTGGGATTCGGCCGCGCACTAGAGAACTCGACACGCACTCGCGAATCGCGCGACACGCGGACCGCCCGCACCGGGTTTCGGTGCGGGCGGTTCTCGTCTCGGAGGGTGTCTCGGCGCGCGGCGGCACCCGCCCGCAACCCGCTGTACGGGTTGCCGGAATTGCGTCGACCTGGGGATGTTCACGAATCGGATGTTTGCCGGGCCCACGGTGTTTGCTCACGGTCGCGCCGGGGGCGGTGTGGCGCCCGTCGCATCGGCGGTGACCTGCGACGAAGTTACCCGTGGGTCCCTCACGAATGTGGTTGCCATTGCGTGAGCTCACCCTTATGCTCGACCCCGTGCCGAATCCCGCCAACAGCCGCAGCGCAGCGCTCGATGTCGCAGACCGCGACCGCGCAGCGCTTATTTCGCTTACCGCGAATGTGGCCGGCGATCGGGTACTCGTAGTTCTCCGCCGTAGCGGGGTCTGATTCGGACCGGCCCCTCGCTGCGGCCGATAGAACTTTCTTTTGCTGGTCCCCTCTGTCAATTCTTCGGAAGAAGTCGGGAAGACCTAGTTCAATGACCATCACCCTGGATACCGCCATGTTCATCGCCGCCGCCCCCGCGACCTTGCGGGCCGAATGCACCGGCCTGACCCCCGCCGAGTTCCACGACCGCTACTGCGACCCGATGGGCCCGGTCAAGCTCAGCGAGTGGACCCCGATCGGCGACCGCGCCGGTACCGCCACCCTGGAAATCGCCTCCCACCTGCGCACCGTCGTGGCGACCGGCAGCCCGGTGGCCGCGCTCACCTCGGCGCTCTACGACGAGGGCTACCCGGTGGAGATCCTCGCCTTCCATCAGCGCCACACCCCGGACGGCACCGCCACCTTCGTGCAGTGCGAGTTCAACGGCCGCCGCGGCTGGGGCGCGGCCCTCGCCGACGACGCCGCCGAGTCGACCATCCGCGCCATGATCGCGGGCATCAACCACCTCGGCTCGCACTTCTGATCGATCCGTGAAAAGCGAAGCGCCGCAACTCCTTCGGGAGTCGCGGCGCTGACGCTGTGGCGGGAGGCGGCTACTTGGCGGATTCCTGCTCGGCGAGCTGCTTGCGCACCTCGTCCATGTCGAGGGCCTTCACCTGGGTGACCAGATCCTCGAGCGCGGCCGGGGGCAGCGCGCCGGGCTGGGCGAAGACGAGCACGCCCTCGCGGAACGCCATGATGGTCGGGATCGAGCGGATGTTGGCGGCCGCGGCCAAGCCCTGCTGATCCTCGGTGTCGACCTTGCCGTGCACCACGTCGGGGTGCGCTTCGGACGACTTCTCGAAGGTCGGGGCGAAACTGCGGCACGGACCGCACCACGAGGCCCAGAAGTCGACGAGAACCACGTCGTTACCGGTGACTACCTCGTCGAAGTTCTGTTCGGTCAGGGTCTGGGTGGCCATGGCTTCCTCTCGTATCGATGTCCCCGGTCCAACACCGGGCCCTGCGGTTATCTTCCCCGCGTTACGGGGCGTGCCGGTCACCGGCCGGTCACCGGCCATTCGGCGCGCCGATCACCGTCCCACCGGCGGATGCCCTCCACCGTAGCCCGCATGTCCTTGTCCCAGCCCACCGCGCCCAGCGCGGCGTCGAATTGGCCCGGTTTCAGCCGCCGGGCCAGGGTGACGTGCGGGGTCCAGCTGTCGGGCCGGACATTGCCGGGGATGCCCGGGCAATCCGCGACGACCTGGAACAGCTTGTGCTGCAAGGAGATCAGCGGTTCGGACGGCACCACCGCCCGAACCAGCACGGCGGCACGGGATCCGAAGACCAGCAGTCCGCCCAGACGCACCGGGAACGGCCGGAAGTCCTGCTGCGCCAGGACCTTGTCCAGCCGCGGCCAGATCTCGGTGGCCACCACGAGGGTGATGTGCGGCCGGTACCAGGGTCCGGGCGTGTGCAGGCCGAGTTCGCTCAGCGCCGCCCACTGCCGCCGCACCGCGGCCTCGGACGCCTCGTCGAGCACCAGTTCCACCGATTGCACCATGGTGTCCTGAACTTACGCGCGATTCCCGACCGGGTCCGAAAAACATGCGCGGCGGCGTGTGCCGGGGCGCGACGGCGGCGGGGGTTGCGCGAGGATGACTGCCATGAGTGACAGCGATACCCGAATCCGGCTGGGCCTGCTGGAAGGCGACGGCATCGGCCCCGAAATCGTCCGCGCCACCCGGCATGTGGTCGACGACGCCTTCGAGACCACGGGCCTGCCGCCGGTGGATTGGGTCCCGCTGCCGCTGGGGCACGAGGCGATCGAGCGGTACGGCGACCCGGTGCCCGAGCCGACCCTCGCGGCGCTGGCCGAACTCGACGCCTGGATCATGGGCCCGCACGACAGCGCCTCCTACGCCCCCGAACACCGCACCGGCCTGCCGCCCGCGGGCGCGGTCCGCAAGCGCTTCGGCCTCTACGCGAACGTGCGTCCGGCTCGCAGCCTCGAGGGTGTGCGCGCTCTGGCCCCGAACATGGATCTGCTGATCCTGCGCGAGAACACCGAGGGTCTCTACGCCGACCGCAATATGGCCGTCGGCTCCGGCGAGTTCCAGCCGTCGCGGGATGTCGCGCTGTCGGTCGGCGTGTTCACCCGGGCCGCGATCGAACGGATCGCGCGGCTGGGGTTCGAGATCGCCTCGGAGCGTTCCAAGAAGCTGACCGTGGTGCACAAGGCCAATGTGTTGCCCATGACCATGGGCATGTTCCGCGACATCTGTTACGAGGTGGCCGCGGACTACCCCGACGTGGCGATCGACGACGAGCACGTGGACGCGGCGGCCGCGCATCTGGTCCGCGCGGCCGGCGACTACGACGTGATCGTCACCGAGAATCTCTTCGGCGACATCCTGTCGGATCTGGCGGGTGAATTGAGCGGTTCGCTCGGTATGGCCGCCTCGGTGAACTGCTCCGATACCCAGATCATGGCGCAGGCGGTGCACGGAGCGGCCCCGACCCTGGCGGGACGCAATCGCGCTAATCCGGTGGCGCTGTTCAACTCCGCCGCGGCGATGCTGCACTGGATGGGCCGCGCCCAGCAGCACAGCGCCTTGCGCCGGGTCGGCGACCGGATCGAACGGGCGGTTGCTGATACGTTGCGGGCTGGTGTTGCGACGTCCGATTTGGGTGGGCTAGCCTCTACCTCCGAATTCACCGAGCAGGTGCGCGCACGGCTGCACCGCTGGTGAGCGCGCACTTCCGGGCCGGGCGTGTTCGGCCCCGCTCAGGCGTGTCGCCGATTAATCTTCGGTTACCGGCCGACGCGGACGGTGTCACTCGCTTACATTTCAAACGGCGGGCGACGCACGGATGTCGCGCACCCGAACTGTGGAGGACTGCTGTGTCTGTTAACTCTTTTCGCGGGCGTGCCCTGCGGGCCGCCGTCGTCATCGCCGGTGGCGCCCTCGCACTGACCGCGTGTACCAGTAATTCCGAGTCCAACGGTCCCGAGGTGGCCAAGGTCGACGTGACCAAGGTCGACACCATCGCGGCCAAGGTGCCCGCCGATATCAAGTCCTCCGGCAAGCTGACCGTCGGCGTCAACGTTCCGTATCAGCCCAACGAGTACCGGGATCCGGGCAGCGGCAAGATCGTCGGCTTCGACGTCGACCTGATGGACGCGGTCGCCAAGGTGCTGGGCCTGAACGCGGACTACAAGGAAGCCGACTTCGAGAAGATCATCCCCTCCATCGAGGCCGGCACCTACAACCTCGGCATGTCCTCCTTCACCGACAACAAGGAGCGCGAGGCCACCGCCGACTTCGTCACCTACTTCTCCGCGGGCAGCCAGTGGGCCCAGCAGAAGGGCAAGAACGTCGACCCCGACAATGCCTGCGGCAAGCGAGTCGCGGTGCAGCGCACCACCGTTCAGGACACCGACGAGATCCCGGCCAAGTCCAAGGCGTGCGTCGCCGCGGGCAAGCCGGAGATCCAGAAGGTCGCCTACGACGAGCAGTCCGCCGCCGCCAACGCGCTGGTGCAGGGCCAGGTCGACGCCATGTCCGCCGACTCCCCGGTGACCGCGTACGCCATCAAGCAGGCCGGCGACAAGATCGAGCCCGCGGGCAAGATCTTCGACTCCGCGCCCTACGGCTGGCCGGTCAAGAAGGGTTCCACGCTGGCGCCGGTGCTGCAGGAGGCCGTGCAGTACCTGATGGACAACGGTCAGTACCGCAAGATCGCCGAGAACTGGGGTGTCCAGGAGGGCGCGATCACCAAGTCCGTCATCAACGGAGCCAGCTGACCTCTCATGTCGCAGGACAAGAACCACCTCTCGACGCCGGTCGAGAGCACCGAGCCCGAGCCGATCAAAGCGATTCCGCTGCGACGGCCGGGCCGGTGGATCGCCGCCGCGATCATTCTGATCGCCCTGGCCCTGTTCGTGTGGGGCGCCAAGACCAACGAGGCCTACCACTGGAACACCTACTTCAAGTACCTCGGTGACAAGCGAATCGCCCAGGGCGCGTTGGTGACTCTGGAACTGACCGTGCTGGCCATGCTGATCGGAGTGGTGCTCGGCGTGCTGCTGGCGGTCATGCGTCTGTCGCCGAATCCGGTGCTGCGGTCGGTGGCGTGGGCGTATCTGTGGATCTTCCGCGGGACGCCGGTCTATGTGCAGCTGGTGTTCTGGGGCCTGTTCCCGTCGCTGTACAAGACCGTCACCGTGGGCGTGCCGTTCGGGCCGTCGCTGGCGCATTTCGATGTGCAGCACTGGTCGGCGCCGTTCTTCTTCGCCATGATCGGCCTGGGGCTCAACGAGGCCGCCTATATGGCCGAAATCGTGCGCGCGGGAATCAATTCCGTGGGCGAGGGGCAGCGCGAGGCGTCGGTGGCGCTGGGCATGTCGTGGTCGCAGACCATGACCCGCACGGTGCTGCCGCAGGCCATGCGGGTGATCATCCCGCCGACCGGCAACGAGCTCATCTCCATGCTGAAGACCACCTCGCTGGTGACGGCCATCCCGCTCACCACCGACCTCTACGGCCGGGCCCGCGACATCTACAGCGTGAACTTCCAGCCGATTCCGCTGCTGCTGGTCGCGGCCACCTGGTATCTGGCCGTCACCAGTGTGCTCATGATCGGCCAGTACTACCTGGAGCGGTACTACTCGCGCGGTTCCTCCCGGCAGCTGACCGCGAAACAGTTGCGCGCCTTGGCCCAGGCGCAGGTCGCCGGCGGAACGGGATAGGTGAACATGTCCGAGGACTCGATCTCCTTCGCCAAGGAACCCACGCCGTTGATCGACGGCTCACTGCCGCCGTCGGCGGTGCCGATGGTGCGCGCCGACCGGGTGTGCAAGAGCTTCGGCGCGCTCGACGTGCTCAAGGGCATCACCCTCGAGGTGCAGCGCGGCGAGGTGCTGTGCCTGATCGGCCCGTCCGGTTCCGGCAAGTCCACCTTCCTGCGCTGCATCAACCACCTCGAGCGGGTCAATGCCGGACGCCTGTACGTGGACGGCGACCTGGTGGGGTACCGGGAGAAGAACGGCAAGCTCTACGAGCTGCACCCGCGCGACGCCGCCAAGCAGCGCCGCGATATCGGCATGGTGTTCCAGCACTTCAACCTGTTCCCGCACCGCACCGCGCTGGAGAACATCATCGAGGCGCCGACCCAGGTCAAGAAGCTCAAGCGGGCCGACGCGGTGGCCCGCGCCCGGGACCTGCTGTCCCGAGTCGGCCTGGCGGACAAGGCCGATGCCTATCCGGCCCAGCTGTCGGGCGGCCAGCAGCAGCGTGTCGCCATCGCCCGCGCCCTGGCCATGGACCCCAAGCTGATGCTCTTCGACGAGCCCACCTCGGCACTCGACCCGGAGCTGGTCGGCGAGGTACTCGGCGTCATGCGCGAACTCGCGGCCTCCGGCATGACCATGGTCGTGGTCACCCACGAGATGGGTTTCGCCCGCGAGGTCGCCGACCAGCTGGCGTTCATGGACGGCGGCGTGGTCGTCGAGGCGGGCAACCCGCGCGAGGTGCTCGCGAACCCCCAGCACGATCGCACCAAGGCGTTCCTCTCGCGAATCCTCTAGCTCCACAACAAGATCGGGGATCCCACGTCGGGCTCCCCGATCTTTTGTTCGCGTCCGTTATCCGCGGAGGAACTCCAGCACGGGCGCGGTCTGGCCGAGGACGGCATGACCGACGCCCGGGAGTACCCGGGCGGTCGCGTTCGGGATGGATTGCTGTGCGCGGCGGGCGGTTTCGGCGGACTTGAACATGACGTCGTCCTCGCCCACGATCACCAGGACCGGCATCGTCAGGGCGCTCAGCTGCGCGTCGGTGAAGATCGGCAGTTTGCCGGTGCGCGGGTTGAAGTGGGTGAAGGTCAGGGTCACGTCGTCGAGGATCTCGGCGTGATCGGTGAGGTTCAAGCCGGTGACGATGGCGGCCGAGCGGCGCAGGTCGTGATTGCTGAACAGGTGGTCGATCAGGTTCTTGAAGATCCAGCCGAAGCGTTGCTTGCCGATGCCGCCGGGGCACAGCAGGGCCAGCTTGGTGACCTTGTCCGGGCGTCGGACGGCGTAGTCGAGGGCGGTCCAGCCGCCCAGGGACATGCCGACGAAACCGGCGGAGGCGAGGTTCAGACCGGCCAGGACATCGTCGAGCCACCGGGCGACCGCGTCCGAGCCGAGCGCCGGGCGGGATTCGGAGCTGCCGCCGGGCTCGCCCACCATGTCGACGGCGTAGACCCGGAAATCGGTTGCCCAGGAGGCGATGTCGCCGAGCCAGGTGGCGGAGTTGCCCCCGGACCCGTGCAACAGGATGACCGGCGGGGCGTCCTGCGGGCCGGAGGCCAGCACGAAGGTGTCACCCTCTCGCGTGGGGATGTGCAGTTGCTCGACCGCGACCGGCCAGCGGCGCACCAGTTCTTGGTAGCGGGTCTGGATGGCGGCCCGTCCGGCCTCGGACTTGTAGATCGCGTTCACGACGCGAGAACTCCTTCCATGTATTCGAGCAGCCGGGCGGTGTCGCCCAGGCCGCCGATGAGAATGACCTTCAGGCGGGCGCGTTCGCGGTCGTAGAAGGTCTGCACCCGCAGCGGTTGCCCGTCTCCGGTCCGGGTGCCGGCCGCGGCGGTCAGTAGGGTGCCGACCCGGTCGGCGATCGCCGGATCGGCGGCGTCGACCTCGATGATGCTCGACACCTCCGAATGCCGTTGCCGGGCAGTCGATCCGCCCTCGGGCGCGGGCAGTCCGGTGAAGGCTTCCAGATCGGCCCGGGTGATGCGGTACTGCTTGCCGATCCGGGTGGCGGGCAGCTTCCCGTCCCGGACGTAGCCGCGGACGGTGCGCACGTGCAGGCCGAGGCGTTCGGCGACTTCTTCGACGGAGTAGAGACGATCGGACACGAAAACTACCCTAATGTTCCCTATTGTGTGTGGCAATAGGGAATGTTAGGTAATGGTGTGATGGGGCTTACGTGGAGTCGTCAAGTCAACTACAGTTTGTAGTAGATATTCGGTCGCACCGTTGGGAGGCGGCGACATGGCGATGACGACAGGGGAGCGTCCCGCGGCGCGGGCGCGATGGAGCTTTCTGCAAGGCGCGGTATTCGTGGTCGGAGTCGTCCACATCGGGTGGGCGATCGCGGGCTGGATCGCCGAACCCAGCTTCGCGATGGGCGAACACGCCCCGGCCACACCGGTTCTCGGCATGGACTACAACGGCTGGCACGCGCTCGCGGGCCTGCTGCTGTTCACCCCGGCGCTGTTCGCCGCCCGGCGCAAGCGCTGGGCCGCGTGGTACTGCGTGATCGCCGCTGTCGGAGGCGGATTCGTGGTCGGGATCTGGGCGCTGTTCGCGCACAATGTCGTGATGTTCAGCTTCCCGAATCACCGCGTCGACGCCATCGAGCACATCGTGACCGGTGTCCTGCTGCTGTCGCTGGTCGGGATTCAGGCCGTGCGCGACCGCGGCCTGCGGGCCGTGTTCGCCTGAGCCGGGATCTTCCAGCTCGCGAGCGCGATACGGAGTTGGCCCAGCAGGACTTTCGTGGCCGGGCTCATCGGGCGATCGGTGCTCCAGGCCAGCACCAGGCGGCCGCGCATCGCCGGATCGATCTCCAGGGTGCGGATGCCGAGGCGGGCGGCCTCCTCCGCCGGGATTCGCGGAATCACGGCGATGCCGAGGTCGTAGGCGGCCAGCCGGATCAGCAGCGCGGGAGCGGCGGCCTCGAACGCCACATCGGGCGCCAGAGACGCGGCGGCGCAGGCGTTTTCGAGTAGCGCGCGCAACCCGGTGCCGGTGGGCAGGCAGATGAGCGGGTGCTCGCACAGTTCGGCCAGCGTGATCCGGGCGCCGAAACCCTCGGCCGGCGCCGGCACGGCCGCCACGATATTGCTCTCGTAGATCAGCTCGGCGCCGATGCTCGGGTCCAGGTCCCCGGAGATGGACAGCAGGCCGATATCCAGCTCACCGCGCCGCAGGGCGCCGTACATGGCGTCGGAGGTGTCCTCGGTCAGCGAGATGCCGATCTGCGGGTGATCGCGGTGGAAGTCGGACAGCACCTGGGCGATGTCGATCTCCTCGCCCGCCGCGCCGGAGATCAGCCCGACCCGCACGTGCCCGCGCAGCAGGCCGGTGAATTCGTCGACGGTGTGGGTGATGCGCTCGACCTGTTCGAGGGCGGCCCGGGCGATCGGCAGCACCGCCTCGCCGACCGGGGTGAGCGTGACCGAGCGACTCGAACGGTCCAGGAGTGGTTGTCCCAGTTCACGTTCCAGCTGGCGGATCTGCGCGCTCAATCCGGGCTGGGCCAGGTGCAGGCGGGCCGCTGCCCGGGTGAAGTTGGCCTCCTCGGCGACGGTGACGAAGTACCGCAACTGACGCAGTTCCATAACTGATGATTCTAGCTACTAGAAAAACTATCTGTTGGAGTTCTCATTCGGCCGCGAGCAGAGTGAGAGACATGACGAAGACAGCGATCACCGAACTGCCCACCACCACCGGACCCGTCTTCCAGCCCGGCGACACCGGCTACGACGCCGAAATCGCCGGATTCCAAACCGCTTACACCCACCGGCCCGCCGTGATCGTCGCCGCCGCCCACGCCCAGGACGTGCGGGCCGCCGTGGAATACGCCGCGCGCCACGGTCTTCCGGTCGCCGTGCAGGCCACCGGCCACGGCCTCTCGGTCGCCACCGACGGCGGCGTGCTCATCACCACCCGCCGCCTGGCCGACATCCGCGTCGACCCGGC
>NZ_JBSGCY010000076.1:0-32894 GCF_053602115.1 Nocardia sp. NPDC004582
GCCCCGCGCATCGAGCCCGCCGCCGCGCGCATCGACTCCGCCACCCGGGCAGCCGCGTCGCACCCGCGGGCAACTGGAGCGCGCCGTCCGGCATCCGGATCAGACCGTTGGCGTACTTCAGGGAGCCGTCGGGCAGCCGAACCGCGCCCTCCGGCAAGGTGCTCGAGCCGTCGGGGAGCTTGATGGAGCCGTCGGGCAGCACCACATTCCCGTTCGACAGCTCGAAGCTACCGTCTGGCAACCGGATCGAGCCGTCCGGGAGCCGCACCTTGCCGTCGGGCAGATTCACCGAGCCCTCGGGCAGGTTCACCGTGCCGCCGGGGAGCTGCCCGGCAGCGCCCGGAACCGGTAAGCCGGCCAGCCCGGCGGCCAAACCGCTTGGTACCGTGCGGAATCCGCGCTGCGGGTTCCAGGAGATCTCCGCGGCGCCGTTGTCGCCGGTGAACTTCTGGGTGACGGTGCCGTCGGCGTCGACGGTCGCGGCAGCGGCCGGGAAACCGAGCTCGGTCGCCGGGCCGCCCCCGTGAGTAAGGAACGATCAGGTCCATGCACGAACGCAAGCCACCGAAGCTCGCAAATCACCAGTTATCGTAGGCGAATACCCGGTTGCAGGGTCAACGACCCGGGCCGTCACCCCAGCAGGTCGGCGGCTTCCATCAGGTGGGCGGCGATCCGGCGGGCGGCGGCCGGGGCGAACTCCACGATCTCGTCGTGGCCGACGGTGAATTCGATGATGAGCCTGCGGTCGTGGCCGCAGTTGAAGGCGCACAGCTGGATTTCCACCGAGCGCGGCTCCCCCGACACCTCCACCACCCGCTTCGGGCCGTAGTGCACCCAGCCCTCGGGATCGTCGTGGCAGCGGCACCAGGCCGGGCACCGGGCCGGGGAATCGACGGTCCGATCGCACAGCGCCGCTCCGGCGCACAGCGCCCGCGCGATATCGGAGGCCTGCTCATCGGTCATCTCGACCCACAGGTGCGGGGTGAACACCAGGTCCACCCGCCGGTGCCGCAATTCCTCACCGGTCGCCCGTAGCTGCACGAAACCCGCTGATGCCGAGGTTGATACATCATCGACATCGAGCATCAGGCCGAAATGCGTTCCCCCGCTGTCGAGTCCCGGAATCTCCGTGGCCTCGTGCGCCATACACCAACTGGGACAAGCCAATCCTGTTGTCACTGCGCCCCGCCCCCTTCCATCGCCTCATGACCGGCGCGCATTCATGACGGTAGACAACTCGCGGGGAAACCGCGTAGCAAACGCGAACCTAATCGCAAAACGCACCCCGCGCACGGCGCGCCGCGGCGACACCCGGGCCGCCGGGGGACGCCCGGTAGTCTCGGAACGGCCGCCCTGTGACGGTGCACGATCCAGTCGCTCGACCGAGAGGTAGGCGCTATGAAGGCACTGCAGTATGTCACCGTGGGACAGGAACCGGAGGTTCGCGAAATCCCCACGCCGGAACCGGGTCCCGGGCAAGTCCTGTTGCGGGTGACCGCGGCCGGGGTGTGCCACTCCGACGATTTCGTGATGTCGCTGCCCGCCGAGGCGTTCCGATTCCCGCTGCCGCTCACCCTCGGGCACGAGGGCGCGGGTACGGTCGCCGCGCTCGGGGCCGGCGTGCGCGACCTCGAGGTGGGCACCGGTGTCGTGGTGTACGGGCCGTGGGGGTGCGGGACCTGCTGGTTCTGCGCGCAGGGCCTGGAGAACTACTGCGCGCGGGCCGCGGATCTGGGCATCTTCCCGCCCGGACTGGGCGCGCCGGGGGCCATCGCCGAGTACATGATCGTGGATTCGGCGCGGCATCTGGTGCCGATCGGCGACCTCGATCCGGTGGCGACGGTGCCGCTCACCGATGCCGGGCTCACGCCGTATCACGCGATCAAGCGGTCGCTGGGGAAATTGCGGGCGGGCTCGTGGGCCGTGGTGATCGGCAGCGGCGGGCTCGGGCATGTCGCGATCCAACTGCTGCGCCACCTGTCCCCCGCCCGCGTCATCGCCCTGGACGTCACCGAGGAGAAGCTGGAGTTCGCGAAATCCGTTGGCGCGCACGAGGCGGTGCTGTCCGACGACCGGGCCGCCGAGCAGGTCCGCAAGATCGTCGGCGGGCGCGGCGCGAGCCTGGTGCTGGACTTCGTCGGGTATCAGCCGACCGTGGACCTCGCCATGGCGGTCGCGGGCGTCGACTCCGACGTCACCCTGGTCGGCCTGGGCGACGGAAAGTCCGCGGCGCGAGTCGGATTCGGGATCAGCCCCTACGAGGCGGCCGTGACCGCACCGTACTGGGGCTCCCGCAGCGAGCTGATCGAATTGATCGACCTCGCGCGCGAAGGCGTGCTCGAGATCGCGGTCGAGCGCTTCGGACTCGATGAGGCGCCCGAGGCCTACCGGCGGCTCGCGGCGGGCACGCTGCGGGGCCGCGCCGTCATCGTGCCCTGACCGCGCCGCGGGTCACCGGGTGACGGGCCGGGTGGCCGGCGCCCAGGCGAAACCGTCGGGGTCGACGCAGGTTTCGGAGCCGCCGATGGTGAGCCGGTGCGAGCCGGTGCCGTCGGCGGGAACGCCCGCGTCCTTGGCGAGCGCGCGGCGCTTGTAGAGGGCCAGCTTGATCGGACCCGACCCGGTGTCGAACTCGACGTACATCGGGCCGAAGCTCTTGGCCACCGGGAGGCCGCGGTCGATGTAGAAGCGTTTGCTCGCACCGATATTCGCCACGCCGAGCAGCAGGACCAGGGACTCGAAACGCTTGGTCGCGGGACCCGAGTTCTTCTTGGCGGACGTGGCGACCTTCCAGATCGCGCCGTCGGGGGCCTGGACGACGCCGCCGTAGCCCCACATCGACTTGGCGGCGGGCTTGCGGACCGTCGCGCCGGCGGCGACGGCCGCGTCGAGGTAGGCGTCGGCATCGGCGGGCTGGGCGACGGTCAGCGACAGGGTGTAGCCGCGGAAGCCGGTGCTGGGCTCCTGGGCGGCGCGGAATCGCAGTTCGGTGTCCAGGCCGAAGGCGGTGGCGTAGAAGTGGGCGGCCGCCTCGGGATCGGCGACATCGAGCGTGATGAATTCGATGGAGGTCATGTCCACGACGCTACGGTCGCGGGCCTGACCAGTGCTTCTCGATTCCTGATCAGTCCGCGACCGCGCGGTGGGCTCGGTCACCCCGGCTAGGTCACCGAGTCGAGCGAGGAGAAGACGACCACGTTCGACAGGTAGCTCTTGGCGTTCTTGTCGAAGTCGCCGCCGCAGGTGACGACCTGCAGGGTCGCGCCGCCGCGGGGGCCGAACACGGTCTGGTCGGGGAACTCCGACTTCAGGTACATCCGCACGTCGGTGACCTTGAAGTGCGCGACCTTGCCGTCGGCGCGGGTCACGTCGATCATGTCGTCCTTCTTGACCTTCTTCAGGGTGAAGAACACGCCCGGGCCCTTGTAGGAGTCGACGTGGCCGAGGATGACCGACGAGCCCTGCTCACCCGGGGCCGGGCCCTGCTGATACCAGGCGGCCTGCTGATAGTCGGCGGGCACCTGGACCGAGCCATCGGCATTGAGCCCCACCGCGATCAGCGATCCGGCGACGTTGATCGAGGGAATCGCGAACGACACCGGGGTGGACCGGGAGATCGACGCGGCCGTCTTGACCGCCGCCGTGGTCGGCACCCGTGAGGTCGACGGCGCGTCCGAACCGCCGCCGGAGGAACCGCAACCCGAGACCAGGGCCGCGGTGACCGCCAGGACCGCGGCCACGGCGGCCAGCGGTCTGCGGCGGACCGTCCTGGTGTTCATCATGTTTCGGCGTCCGGTCATCATCGGGCGCCCGCCATGCCGCCCGCACCGGTCTCCGGCGCACCCTTCGGAATCTTGTAGCCGCCCGCCGGGACCGCGTCGGTCACCGGAATGCCGCCGGGGATGCCGGTGCTCGCGCCGACCGGAATCGTCATGCCGTTCACCACATCCGCGCCCGCCGCCGCGCCGCCGGAGACGGTCAGGTCGACGCCACCCAGGCCGCCGCCCTGCACCTGGCCACCGATGTCGGTGTTGCCGCCGACCTGCACACCACCACCGGCGTTGCCGCCGGTCTGCACCCCGCCACCGATCTGCACGCCGCCGTTGACATTGCCGCCGGTCTGCAGACCACCACCGATATCGAGGCCACCACCGACATTCCCGCCCGTCTGGACACCTCCGCCGACCTGCACACCGCCACCAGCGTTTCCGCCGATCTCCGTCGTGCCGCCGACCTGCACACCGCCACCGGCATTGCCACCGACCTCGGTGTTACCGCCGACCTGCACACCGCCACCAGCGTTTCCGCCGACCTCGGTCGTGCCGCCGACCTGCACACCGCCACCGGCATTGCCACCGGCCTGCGTGTTACCGCCCACCTGCACACCACCGCCGGCATTGCCACCGGCCTGGGTATTGCCGCCGACCTGCACACCGCCACCACCGTTTCCGCCGATCTCGGTCGTGCCGCCGACCTGCAGGCCGCCGCCGGCATTGCCGCCGGCCTGGGTGTTGCCGCCGACCTGCACACCGCCGCCCGCATTGCCGCCGGCCTGCGTGTTGCCGCCCGCCTGCACACCACCGCCGGCATTGCCACCGGCTTGGGTGTTGCCGCCGACCTGCACACCACCGCCGGCGTTTCCGTCCACGTGGGCGCCGGTGTTCACATCGACGCCGATCCCGCCGGGCCCGACGTTGACGTCGACGCCCAGGCCTAGGCCGGGGGCGGGCGCGGTGGTCGTGGGGTCAGCGGTGGCTGACGGCGCGCAGAGAGCTACGGCCGCGGCGATGACCACGGCAGCCGGGAATGTCCTTGCCGACATTGATGTATTCGCTTCCAGACGTCGTTATTCGATTGCCTTGCCGTCGAACCACGCGAGCCGGGTGTTACCGACTGGTTGGCCTGAAAGCTGAGAACTAGCGACGATTAGGGGGCCACGAGACCGGATGACTGTGCGGCCCCCTAACGGACATTCAGCACAAACCGGTGAAATCCCCTAATACCCTGTGAAATTGATCCGAATCACACGCGGTCGACCGCGGCCTGCCGCGTCGCCCCCGTACCGATTGCTGCGAGATGCTCCGACCCGTGAATGACGTCGGTGAAGGCGCGGGCGACCGCGTCACCCTCCAACTCCCGCTCACAGCGCCGCGCCAGCTCGTGCCGGTCGGTGTCCGGGACCAGCTGCGGGCGCAGGGTGATCTCGGCGACCACGCCCTTGGACCGCAGCACCCGCCGGAACGAGTCCGCCAGCGAGTCCACCCCGACGAAGCCGGGGACCGTGGACAGTTCGCCCGCGGCGTTCACATACCGCAGCCGCAGCGGCTGCACCGGCGCACCGGAGTCCACGGCCGCCTGGAACAGCGCCGGCCGCAGCCGGCCGTGCGCGCGACCGCACCAGGTGGTGCCCTCGGGGAAGAAGCAGACGCGGTCCCCGGCGGCGAGGCGGGCCGCCATGGTCTCGATGACCGACGGCAGCTGGCGCAGCCGTTCCCGATCGATGGGGATGACCCGCACCTTCCGGGCCACGTCGCCGAGCGCGGGCCACTCCACCAGGTCGGCGCGGGCCACGAAGCCCATCGGGTCCACGGCGGTCAGCGCGACGATATCGGTCCAGCCGATGTGGCGGGCCACCACCAGCACGCCGCCGTCGCGGCGGTCCTCGGGGGCGCGCTCATCGGTGATCCGGACCCGAATTCCGCAGCAGGCCAGCAGGGCCCGCGCGTAACGGCGCTGCAGACCGGCGCGGCGACGACGCGGTGTGGCGACGTGCGCGATCGGGAAACTCAGCAGCACCCCCGCGATGCCGAGCACGCGGGCCGCGACCCGCAGCGTGCCCGCCTCAGCGGGAGCGCCGACACACGAAGGGCCGCAAGGACTGTGGGGCATCCAGGAGTGGGCGGTGGCTTCGGCCGGCGGGCACGAGAGCGCACCGGCCTCCGGGGAGAGCAGAGCGGGCATCATGGGATATCACCGGGCATCCAGGCTGTTGGCCGCGCCCTGCAGGCGCTCCAGGTAGCGGGTGTTGATGGTCTCGAGGCCGAGCAGCGCGACGAAGTCGGCCACCGCGAAGTCCGGGTCGTGGGCGGGCTCGCCGCAGATCTCGGCGCCCAGGCGTAGGTAGCCGCTCAGCAGTGGCGGCAGCTTCGGGCGGGCCGGGGGCACCAGCTCGTCCAGGCCGCGGCCGTCCACCACGACCGGGTTGTACGGGCGCACATGGCGTTCCGCGTCCAGCGCGTGCTTGCGCAGCAGCAGATCGCGCACGCCGCGCACGTTCACGCCCGGCTCCTCCTCCGGCGTCGTCCGCATCGGCACCGACACGCAGCCCATCACCCAGTCGTAGCCGGTGAGCTGGATGTAGTGCAGGATGCCCGCCCACATCAGGGTCAGCACCGAGCCGTTGCGGTGGTCGGGGACCACACACGCGCGGCCCATCTCGACGATCCGGTGACCGACGGGATCCAGTGCGGCCAAATCGAATTCGGTGGCGGTGTAGTAGCCGCCGGCGGCGGTCACCTGGTCCGGGGGCAGCATGCGGTAGCAGCCGACGAACTGATCGGTGAGCTCATCGCGCACCAGCAGGTGGTCGCAGTGGTCGTCGAAACGGTCGGCGTCCAGGCCGGTTCCGTTGTCGGGGATGGTGAATCCCGGCTCATTGGCGAACACCTGGTAGCGCAGGCGCTGCGCGGCCTCACGATGCTCGGCATCGGAGGAGACGACCAGGGAGTACTGGGACCGTCCGGTGGTGCGGGGCGGTTCCGGGGCGGGCTTCGACGCGGCTGCCAGCAGGCTGGAATTCGACGCTGCCATGGTGGTCATAGCCTTGATCAAGCCAGTCCCAGACTGCGCCGGAGCGTCCGCCGGATTACCTGCCGATGCCAGTCCGGTGAACGCGACGCAGACCGCACCGGGAGTTCATCGAAGCGCCGCTGAACGTTCCCTACCAGGACAAACGCTCGTATCCCTGCTGGGTACCGGCCGGTAGGAAACCCCTTGCGCCGAGCCCGGAACCGGGTGGCGAGCGCTCGGCAACGCGGAAGAGGCCAGCCTACGCCTGGGTCGGCGAGCCTCGCATCCCGGGGGTCCAGTTCCGGAACGACAGCGAGTCAGTTCCGGAAGAGCAGCGCCGCGTCCCCGAACTCGTGCCAGAGATAGCCGGACTCGAGCGCCGCCCGATACGCCTCCCCCACCACGGACGCCCCCACCACGGACTCCAGCAGACGCAGATGCGACGCCCCGGGCGCGTGCCACCCCGTGATCAACCCGTCCACCACCCGCGCCCGACGCTCACCACTCAACACCAACTCGGTCCACCCGGCCGTCGGCCGCACCAGACCGCCGGCGGTGGAAGCGGTTTCGAGCGCCCGCGTCACCGTCGTACCCACCGCCACTACCCGGCCGCCCGCCTGATGCGTGGCATTGACCAGCCTGGCCGTCATTTCCGGCACCGCGAACCGCTCCGGACTGGGCGGCTCACCGGTTTCCGGCGACGAGACGCCGGTATGCAGCGTGATCGGAGCCAGCCCCACCCCGCCCGCGACCAGCTCGGTCACCAAGGTCTCCGTGAACGGCCGTCCAGCGCTCGGCATTTCGGCGCTGCCCGGAACCAAGCCGAACACCGTCCGATAGTAGGAAGCGGACCAGCGCTCGGACATATAGGAATAGGTGATCGGACGACCGTGGCGCGCGAGCAGCGCTCGGACATCATCGACTCTCGGGACCTGCTCATCCACGCCAGGCGACAAGGTCGGCGCGAAGTCACCCGCCGCGCCTCGCGATCGGCCGAGGCCCCCGGTACGGCGCATCCTGGCAGGCGACCCGTGATGCACCGTGGGGCTCCCCGCAACCTGGTGCGACAGCGCCATGGCACCGTCGCCCGAGCGTGTGCCCGCGTCGCAGCCGGTGAGGTCGGCCACCCACAGCCGGTTGCCGCCGGGCAGCCATGGTTCGCGCAGTCGCATCCGCGCCCCCGCCGGAAGCGTCACGCACACATCGGGTTCCAACGAACGGCCCCGCCACGGCACGCCGTCCGGATTCCGCAGCTCCACCACCCAGCCGCCATCGTCCAGCCAGGTCGAGAAGTGCAGGGCTGCCGGTTCGCCGCGATACCGGGCATCGACCGCCGCGTTGATCATGGCGGAGTTGTTCACCACCACGAGATCTCCGGCGCGCAGGAACGCCGGCAGCTCCCGGAACCGCGCGTGGGTGACCGCGGACCCGTCAGCCACCAGCAGGCGCACGTCGTCGCGGGCCTGGCCGCGGGTCTCGGGCGGGCTGGTGGCGGACAGTTCATCGGGCAGGACGAATTCGATCGCGGCCATCTCGGGCGAGACGCCGTGTCCGGGTTCGCCACGCCCGAGCGGCGATGCGGGAACCTCCCGGCCGGACAGTCGCGAGCCGACCAGGGTCGGCTCCGTCGCGTCGGGCACATCCAGCGGCTTCGGTCCGGCGGTCGCGTCGAGTCCTGCCGGCGCATTCGAACCGGTCGGTGCGCTCGGCCCGCGCTCCGCGTGGGTGCCGAACGTCATGGCGCGACCCGCAGTTCCGAGGCGACGTATCGGCCGCTGGGCGGGCGGGTTTCCAGGAGGTGCAGGAGGGCCGGGACTACGGTTTCCGGTTCGGGGCGGTCGGAGATGTCTTCGCCGGGGAAGGCGGCCTGGTGCATCTCGGTGCGCATGTCGCCGGGGTCGAAGCTGTAGACGCGCAGGGTGGGGTTCTCGGCGGCCAGGACGTTGGTCAGTTGGTCGAGGGCCGCCTTGGACGCGCCGTAGCCACCCCAGCCCTCGTAGCCACCGACGGCCGCGTCGGAACTGACGTCGACCACGGTGCCGCCCGCGATGCGCAGGGACGGCATGGCTACCTGCAGGATCGCCAGGGGTGCAATCACATTCGTGTTCAGGACGGTCGCCAGCTCGCCGAGGGGATAGCGGTCCAGGCGCGGCAGTGGGCTGGGGCCCAGCGTGCTGGCGTTGTTGAGGACCAGGTCCAGTCGGCGCGATCCGACGGCCGCCGCGATGCGGTCGCGGACCGCGGGGTCGGCGACGTCGCCGGCGATGGCGTGCGCGCCGGTCGCGGCCCGCACCCGTTCGAGCCGATCCGCGCCGCGCGCGACGATGATCAGCTCCCAGTTCCGGTCGGCGAGCGCGAGCGCGACCGCCCGGCCGAACCCCGCCGACGCCCCGGTGATCAGGGCTCTCTTCGTGTTCTCAGGCATACCGCCATCGTGAAACCTGAAGCGCTGTTCAGGTCAATGACTTTTCGCCCGCGGCGAAGCGACGCCCGGTCGAGCACGCTGAGGACACGGCGAATCGCTCCGGCACGGACGGGCCGGAGCGATTCGCGGTGCGCTCAGCGCGGCGCGGATCAGGCGTTCTCCCGCGCGAAACTGCGGGAGGCGACCAGGATCAGCAGCAGCGAGACCGCGGCGGTGACCGCCGTGCCGAGGTACACCTCGTGCGCGCCGAAGTCGCCGCGGAACAGCGCCCGCGCCGCGTCCACGGTGTGCGAGAACGGATTCACCTTCGCGAGGTTCTGCAGCCAGGTCGGCCCCACCGTCATCGGCAGCAGGATGCCCGAGAGCAGCATGACCGGCACCGACACCGAGTTCAGCAGCGAGGCCAGGGTGTCCTCCGAGCGCGCCCACAGACCCAGCGCGTACGAGGCGGAGGCCAGGCCCGCGCCCATGACCGCGATCAGCGCCAGCGACAGCACCAGCCCGAGCGGGTTGGGCCGCAACCCGAACGCCAGCGCGGCCACGCCGACCAGCACCAGGGCCTGCGCCACCAGCACCACCATGTCCTTGAGCACCCGGCCCAGCAGCAGCGCGCCGCGTGCGGCGGGCGTGACCCGCTGACGTTCGACCACGCCCGCGCGCAGCTCGCCCACGATGCCGAAGCCGACGAACAGCGCACCGAACAAACCGATCTGGATGACCAGGGCCGGGGTCAGGATCTTCCACGGGTCCGCGCCCGGGCCCAGGGACGGGGCGATGCCCTTCACCAGCGGGCCGAACAGCACCAGGTAGATGATCGGCTGCATCAGCCCGATGATCACCCACACCGGGTTGCGGAGGTTGGCTCGCAGCTGGGACCAGAAGATCAGCCCCGTGTCGCGCAGGAATGTCATGACCGGTCTCCTTCCCGGAGCGAACGCCCGGTGAGCGTGAGGAATACGTCGTCGAGGCTGGGCCGCTTGACGGTCAGCGAACCGGGCGTGATGCCTTGGTCGCCGAGCGCGCGCAGCAGCGGAACCACCGCGGCGTCACCGTGTTCCACGGTCAGGTGCACGAGACTCTTTCCGGCGTGGCCGTTCTCGTGGCCCTCGGTGCGCAGCCGGGAGCGCAGGTCGAGCACGTCCTCGGCGATCTCGATGGCCAGATCGGCGCGGTGGGAGTCGATCTCGAGGCTGATCACGTCACCGGAGATGCGGCGCTTGAGCTCGTCGGGGGTGCCCTCGGCGACGATGGTGCCGTGATCCATCACCAGGATGCGGTCGCACAGGGCGTCCGCCTCCTCCAGGTAGTGGGTGGTGAGTACGACGGTGGTGCCCTCGTCGCGCAGCCGGCGGATGTGGTCCCACAGGTTGGCGCGGCTCTGCGGATCCAGGCCGGTGGTGGGTTCGTCGAGGTAGATGAGGGTGGGCTGGTGCACCAGGCCGAGCGCGATATCGACCCGCCGGCGCTGACCGCCGGAGAGCTGCCCGCACTTGCGCCGTTCCAGGCCGTCGAATTCCAGGGCCTTGGCCAGGTCGGCGGAGTTGGTCCTGGCCTGGGCCTTGGAGAGGCCGAAAAGCCGGGCCTGCAGGATCAATTCGTCCTCGACCAGTTCGGCCTCATTGGTCGAGCCGCCCTGCGGGACGTATCCGATGCGCGAGCGCACCGTCCGCGCCTCGGTGCGCAGATCCGCGCCGACCACCGTCGCCTCGCCCGCGGTGGGGGCGAGCAGGGTGGAGATCATGCGCAGGGTGGTGGTCTTGCCCGCGCCATTGGGGCCGAGCAGACCGATGATCTCCCCAAAGCGCACGTCGAAGTCGATACCCGAGACCGCTTGCACGTCACCGGATTTGGTCTTGAAGGTCCGGGCCAGCCCACGAACCCGGATCACCGGGTCGGTGGGTTCGCCGCGGACGGGTGATGTCGTTTCCACACCTCTACGGTAGGAACGACCACCCAGATAGTCAAGCTTGACTATTAAAACTTGACTAGTACCGTCGCGGCGGCCCCCACTACTTCACCGGCGGCGGCACCGGCGCCCCGCCCATGGACCCCGACCACACATCCAGCTCACCGCTCTCGATCCGATTCAGCGTCCGCCGCGACCACTCCAGATCCGCGCGCACATGCGCCGCCGCCAGATTCATCGCATCCGCCACGTGATGCGGCTCCGCCTCCCGCGGATCCCCGCTGCCCGACAGAATCCGCTGTTCCTCGCGCTCCAGGAACACCAGCCGCGCCTCGAACTGGAGAATCCGGCTGCGCAGCGCGGCCATCACGTCCTCCTTCGGCGCGTGCGGAAACAGCGCCACCGTGGCGAAGTAGGGATGTTTGAACCCCTCGGCCACGAAGAGCGACTCCCGCATCAGCTCCCCGAATTCCTTCTCCCCCTCCGACGTCAGCCGATACGTCCGCCGCTCCGGCCGCGCCCCCTCCTGCCCCACATCCTCCACCGAGATGTACCCGTCGCGTTCGAGGGTGTTCAACGCGCCGTACACCGAACCGGGCTTCACATTGGCCCAGTCGTCGGCATGCCAGGACAGCAATTCGCGGCGAACGTCGTAGCCGTGCACGGGTTGCAGCAGGCGCACCACCGCCAGCACCAGCAATCGGGTTGTAGGAACAGCCATATTCGCAGGTTAACCCTCCCCGCGAGACGAACGAGCCGCCCGGTGGATCACCGGGCGGCTCGTTTCTCGATACAGCGGTCAGGCCGCGACCCGCTCCCGGTCGGGAGCCTTTGCCGCCGAACCCTTTTCGACCTCGTTGAAGCCGGGACGGCCGCTGCCGATGAACGCGACCAGCCACGACAGCACCGCGGCGAAGCGGTTGCGGAAGCCGACCAGGTAGAACAGGTGCACGGCCAGCCAGGTCATCCAGGCCAGGAAGCCGGTGAACTTCACCTTGTCATTGAGCTTGGTGACGGCGCTGAACCGGCTGATCACCGCCATCGAACCCTTGTCCCAGTACGTGAACGGAGTGGCGGCGGCCTTCTTGCCGCGGATGATGTCGGCGACGTGGCGGCCCTCCTGCATGGCCACCGGCGACTGGCCGGGGTAGCCGTTGAGGAAGGTCATGTCACCGATGGCGAAGATGTCGGCGTGACCGCCCACGGTGCAGTCCGGGTTGATGAGAAGACGTCCGGCGCGGTCGGTTTCGCAGCCGGTGGCCTCCGCGAGCACCTGGGCGAAACCGCCCGCCTGCACGCCCGCCGACCACACCACGGTCTCGGCGGCGATACCGCGTTCCACGCCGTCCTTGCTCTTGACGGTGACCTTGCCGTCCTCGATATCGGTCACGAAGGTGTCGACCAGCACATCGACGCCGCTCTGCTCCAGCGACCGCTTCGAATACTCCGAGAGCCGCCCGCCGAAGGGCGGCAGCACCACACCCGCACCCTCGACGAGAGTGACCGTATCCTCCAGGTGGAAGTACCGTTTCGCGAGTTCCTTCAGCTGACCGGCGACCTCGACGCCGGTCGCGCCCGCGCCCACCACCACGAAGCTGAGCAGCCGGCGGCGAGTCTCCGGGTCGGCGGTCTTGGCCTGCTCGAAGACCCGCTCGATCTGGGCGCGCAGCTTGCGGGCGTCGTCGATGGTCTTGAGCGAGAACGTCTTGTCGGCGAAGTCGTCGCGGCCGAAATAGGACTGGCTGGCGCCGGTCGCCGCGATCAGCTTGCCGTAGCGGATCTTTCGCGGGCCCTCGGGCGTCTCGTAGGTGAGGATCGCGTTCGGGGCGTCGATGGCGGTGACCTTGCCCAGGCGGGCCTCACCGTGCTTGTGCTTGCGCAGAATGTTGGCGATGGGCGGCGCGATCTCATCGGAGGCCAGCACACCCGTCGCTACCTGATAGAGGAGTGGCTGGAAGAGGTGTTCGGGGGTACCCGATATGAGGACGTAGCGCACGCCCGATTTGTTCAGCTGTTTGGCGGCGGCGAGACCACCGAAGCCCGATCCGACGATGACGACATCGGCGGTTTCGATATCCGCCTCCACGTTGTACATGACTGCTCCCTTCTCTCATGACTAACCGTGATTCGGAACGCGGTTGTTCCAGGGGTCAGGGCGCATAATCAAGATGACTCTTATCTACGTTGATCATGAATTGGAGAATGCCGTGGAGCTGCGCCAACTGGCCTACTTCGTGGCGGTCTGCGAGGAGCTGAGCTTCAGCCGGGCCGCGAGCCGCTGTTTCATCTCGCAGTCGGCTATCAGTCACCAGATCGCCCGGCTGGAACGCGACCTTGGCGTAAACCTCTTCGAACGCTCGACAAGATCGGTCGTACCCACCGACGCGACCACCCGGCTACTTCCCCTTGCGAAACAAATGCTGAGCCTCGAATCCGCCATTCGCGCAGCTGTGCGGGCCTCCGGGCCACGGATTCGCCTGGCAGCAAATATGAGCTTCGCAACTAGATCACTGTCCGCCATCGCCGGTGCGCGCGAGGCCCACCCGGGCGCGGAGATCGAGTTCGTCATCAAGCCGTTCCGGCAGCGCATCCAGGCCGTCGCCGACGGGGACTGTGATCTGGCGCTCATCCGCGGCAGTGTCGATCAGCCCGGGCTGACCGTCGAACAGCTCTGGGTCGAGGATCCGGTCATCGCCACCTCCACCGCCCACCCCCTGGCCATGCGCGGCGGTGACGTCACCCTCGCCGAATTGGGCGACTACCCCCTGCTGCTCCCGCCCGAGTCCGAGCAGGTGCTGCTCCACAATGTGGTCCGCGCCGCCTTCGCCGACCTTCCCACCGGTCCGGTCTTCGGCCCGCCCATCCCGCCCGACCACACCGCCACCATGGAACTCATCAACCGCCCCGACGCCTGGACCATCCTCTACGCCGACAGCCAGACCGAGGGCATCGCCACTCTCCGCCTCACCGGGCACCCCCTGCGCATCCCGGTCTCCGCCGTCACCCGCACCGAGGGCCGCCCCTCCCCCATCGTGACGACCCTGCTGGCCGCCCTGCACTGTTCCTGACCTGGGCCGCAGCGCCCTCGATGGTCGCAGTGCCCTCGACCGGGTCTGCGCGGCAACGCTATCCGGCGATCAGGCCAGCGCCGTCGCGACCGCCAGGTGCAGGCGCAGATCGTCGGGCGCTTCGTCCTGGACGGCCCAGACGATCTCCTCCATCGCCCGCATGAACCCCCACGCCCGAGCCCGATCCGGGTCGACCTCCAGCGCCGCCGCGGTCCGCTCGACCACCGCCGCCGCATGCCGAGGCGTCGGGTCGCACTGCACCTGGATCATCACCAGGAACCCGGCGTCGAACGCGGCCTCCCCCAGGTACGCCTTCGGATCGATGAGCAGCCACGGCTCCCGCTCCGCCGCAACGATATTGCCCAGGTGGGTGTCCCGATTGACCACCATCAGCGGCCCGTCCGGCACCGCCAGCTCGGCGCATCGTTCCCGCGCCCGCTCCAGCAGATACGCTGGAATCACCCCGGCGACAGACGCTTCCGGCCTCGAGAACACGCCCTCCCACGCCCGCACCATCGACGCCGCGGTCGGCAGTTCCGGAAACCCGTCGGGCACCGCCACCGGTTCCCGCCGCAGCCGCCGATACAAGCGGCACGCCTGCTCCACCTTCCCGATGTGCTCCGCCCGCCCCTCCAGACTCGGAAATCCGGGCTGATACAGCAGTTCCGTCCCCGGTCGCGCCCATTCGAGCAACATCGCGCCACTGCCCGAATCGAATTCGTACAGCTGCACCGCACCGTCTCCGCCGTAGCAGTGCAGCCCGGTCGGCTCCCCGTAGTTCTCGGCGTCGACCACCGGCACCTTCAGCACGGCGACCGCCCCATCGGCCCGCCGAACCGGCGCGACCCACGAATGCGTCCCGCCGGCGAAGCTCGCCCCGACGACCTCCAACCCCCATCCGGCACAGAGCTTCTCCACCACCCCCGGCAGCGCGGCCAGCCACCGCGGCCCCCGCTCCCCGAAAGCCCCCGCGATGTTCTCGGCCACATCCGGCGGAAGTGAGATCTGCATCGGCCCAGCCTGCCGCAGCCCCACCCCCGCCCGGCGACCGACCTACCCGGGTGCGTGGTTGCGCCGCCCTACCCGGTGCGAGTCGGGTCGAAGGGGATCGGGTTGCAGATGTTGGTGCTGCCCATCACCGAGCAGATCAGCGCGGTCTGCAGGTTGGCGAGGATGTCCGTGACGGCCGAACCGGTAGTGCCGGCCGGCGAGGTGTACACCGGTGCGATCACGGGAGCGGCCGTGGCCGGGCCGACGCCGGCCGAGAGGACTGCCGCCACGGCGGCGGCGGTCATGAGAATCCGCACGATGCAATGCCTTTCGATGCCGCGATCGGTCTCCGCCGGATCGCGCCCCTGAATGTGAAATGCACCTTTTCATGATCGGGGCGGAGTCTCCGAGCCCCCAATACTCGGGGCGAGAAAGCACACTGTCCCCCGGCCACAGCGGCCGGGGGACAGTGGATCGCGGGTTACCGCAGGGGTTTTCAGCCCTTGTGAGCCTTGACCGCCTCGGTCAGCTGCGGGGCGACGTTGAACAGGTCGCCGACGATGCCGTAGTCCGAGATCTCGAAGATCGGGGCCTCTTCGTCCTTGTTGACGGCCACGATGGTCTTCGAGGTCTGCATGCCGGCGCGGTGCTGGATGGCGCCGGAGATGCCCAGGGCCACGTACAGCTGCGGGGAGACCGTCTTACCGGTCTGACCGACCTGGAACTGGCCCGGGTAGTAGCCGGAGTCGACGGCGGCGCGGGAAGCGCCGACGGCCGCACCCAGGGCGTCGGCCAGCGGCTCGACGACCTTGCCGAAGTTGTCGGCCGAACCGACGCCACGGCCACCGGAGACCACGATCGCGGCCTCGGTCAGCTCCGGACGGTCGCCGCCCACGTTCGGCTCACGCGAGACGACCTTGGTGACGCCCTCTTCCTGCGCGGGCAGCTCGACGACGACCTTCTCGCCGGCGCCGGCCTGCGCGGCCGCCTCGATGGCGCCGGGGCGCACCGAGATGACCGGGACATCGCCGGTGGCCTTGGCATCCACGGTGAACGCGCCACCGAAGATGGAGTGCTGCACCGAGCCGTCACCGTTCACGGCGATGGCGTCGATCAGCAGACCGGAACCGATGCGGGCGGCCAGGCGACCCGACACCTCCTTGCCGTCGGCGGTGGCGGCGACCAGGATCGCGGCCGGGGCGACGGACTCGGACAGGCCGGCCAGCACGTCGACCTTGGGGGTGACGAGGAAGCCCTCGGCGTCATCGCCCTCGGCGACGTAGATCTTCTCGGCGCCGGCGGCGGCCAGGGCGTCGCCCAGCTTGTCGCCGGTGCCCGGGGCGCCGACGACGACGGCGGCCGGGGTGCCCAGCGCGCGGGCGGCGGTGAGGAGTTCGGTGGTGACCTTCTTGGGCGCACCTTCAGCGTGCTCCACGAGCACGAGTACTTCTGCCATTGTTCTTTCTCCTGCAGGGTCTCTGGGGGCGAGCTGCAAGCACTGCGCCCCACCGTTCGCTCGGGGGCGGCTTTAGATGATCTTCTGACCAACGAGGTAGGTGGCGATCTGGTTGCCGCCCTCGCCCTCGTCGACGATCTTCGCGCCCGCCGTGCGCGCCGGCTTCGGGGTCACACCGGTCACCTGGGTGCCGGAGTTCGCAACGCCCACGGTCTCCGGGTCGACGCCCAGATCCGCCAGGGTGAAGGTCTGAACTTCCTTCTTCTTGGCGGCCATGATGCCCTTGAAGGACGGGAAGCGCGGCTCGTTGATCTTCTCGGTGACCGAGACGATGGCCGGCAGGCTGGCCTCCAGCTTGAAGACGCCCTCGTCGGTCTCACGCTCGCCGGCGATGCGCTCGCCGTCGACGGTCAGCTTGCGGAGGTGGGTCAGCTGCGGCAGGCCCAGGTACTCGGCGATGATCGCCGGCACGGCGCCCGCGCGACCATCGGTGGCCTCGTTGCCCGCGATGACCAGCTCGATGCCCTCGATCTGGCCCAGCGCGGCGGCCAGGATGTAGGCGGTCTGCACGGCGTCGGAGCCGTGGATCGCCGGGTCGTTGATGTGGATGGCCTTGTCCGCGCCCATGGACAGGGCCTTGCGGATGGCCTCGGTGGCCCGATCGGGGCCGGCGGCCAGCACGGTGACCTCGCCGCCCTGCGCCTCCTTGATCAACAGCGCCTCCTCGACGGCGCGCTCGTTGATCTCATCGAGGATGGCGTCGGCGGCCTCGCGGTCGAGAGTGAAGTCCCCGCTGGAGAGCTTGCGCTCGGACCAGGTGTCGGGAACCTGCTTGATCAGTACGACGATGTTCGGCATGGGTCTTCGTCGACCTCCTGTTCTGGTGGCACTGGGAGTGGCGGTCGCACGTGTTTTGCCGTACGTCCACAAGTAGCTCGTTCGGGAGATTACCCTACGTTAAGTTACTCGTGGGTAACTTAGGCTGTGACTTTCTACATCGGATGATCCGGTCGCGGGTGTGATATGCGCAACCGCTAACGTCGGAGCAATGAGCGAGGCCGTGAGACCTGTTGAAAACCACACCGATCCCTTGCCGCTGACCGGCGAGCGGACGGTGCCCGGCATCGCCGAGGAGAACTACTGGTTCCGGCGCCACGAGATCGCCTACGTGCGCATGCTCGACCGCTGCGCGGGCAAGGTCGTGCTCGAGGCGGGCAGCGGAGAAGGCTACGGGGCCAACATGATCGCCGGGGTCGCGGCGCGGGTCACCGGCCTGGACTACGACGACAGCGCGGTCGCGCACGTGCGCGCCAAGTACCCGCGCGTGGAAATGGTGCAGGGCAACCTGGCGGCGCTGCCGCTCGACGACGCCTCGGTCGACATCGTGGTGAACTTCCAGGTCATCGAACACCTGTGGGACCAGGCGCAATTCCTGCGCGAATGCCTGCGGGTGCTGCGGCCCGGCGGCAAGCTGCTGATCTCCACCCCGAACCGGATCACCTTCTCCCCCGGACGCGACACGCCGCTCAACCCCTTCCACACGCGTGAGCTCAATGCCGCCGAGATGACCGAACTGCTCATCGAGGCCGGTTTCACCGTCGAACTGATGGCGGGCATCTTCCACGGGCCCGAACTCGTGGCGCTGGACGAGAAGTGGGGCGGGTCGATCATCGACGCGCAGATCGAGCGGGCGCTGGCGGGCGAGCCGTGGCCCGCCGACCTGGCCGCGGATGTCGCCGCGGTGTCCATCGACGATTTCGAGCTGCTCGCCGACTCCGAGCGCGACATCGACGCCAGCCTCGACCTGCTGGCCGTCGCGGTGAAGCCGTGACGGACGCGAATTCCCCGGTGCCGGGCCAGTTCACGCTGGTCCTGCACTCGCACCTGCCGTGGCTGGCGCATCACGGGCGCTGGCCGGTCGGCGAGGAATGGCTCTACCAGTCCTGGGCCGCGTCCTACCTGCCCGTCGCGAAGGTGCTCAGAACCCTTGCCGCCGAAGGGCGTTCGCATCTGATCAGCCTCGGCATCACGCCGGTGCTGGCCGCGCAGCTGGACGACCCGCACTGCCTCGAGGGCATGCACCACTGGCTGGGCAACTGGCGGCTGCGCGCCGACGAGGCCTCCATGGCGGGCAATGTCGCGCTCGGCCGGCACGAACACCGGCTCGCCGCAGCCGCTCTCGACGATTTCGAGACCCGCTGGATGCACGGCGCGTCGCCGGTGTGGCGCGAGCTCATCGACGCCGAGGCCATCGAACTGCTGGGCGGGCCGCTGTCGCATCCGTTCCAGCCACTGCTGGATCCGCGGCTGCGCGAGTTCGAACTCGTCGAGGGCCTGGCCGACGCGCGGGCCCGCTGGGGGCACACGCCGTCGGGCATCTGGGCTCCCGAGTGCGGGTTCACGCCGGGCATGGAGCGGACCTACGACAAGGTCGGCATCTCGCATTTCATGGTCGACGGTCCCGCGTTGCGCGGCGACACCACGCTCGGGCGACCGGTGTGGGATTCGGATGTGGTGGCCTTCGGGCGCGATCTGGCGGTCAGCTATCGCGTCTGGTCGCCGAAATCCGGGTATCCGGGGCAGCCCTACTACCGTGATTTCCATCACTATGACCACGCCACCGGATTGAAGCCCGCGCGCGTCACCGGCAAGACGGTCTCGGGCCCCGACAAGGCGCCTTACGATCCCGAACTCGCCTCGGCGGCCATCGGCAAGGACGTCGCGGACTTCGTGGCGACCGTGCGCGAGCGGCTGATCTCGGAGTCCGAACGCATCGGCCGGCCCGCCCTCGTGGTGGCCGCCTTCGACACCGAATTGTTCGGCCACTGGTGGCACGAGGGTCCGCAGTGGCTCGAGCAGGTGCTGCGCGCGCTGCCCGAGGCCGGGATCACCGTGGGCACCCTCGCGGACGCGCGAGCCCGCGGCTACGTGGGCGAACGCGTCGAGTTGGCCGATTCCTCCTGGGGTTCGGGCAAGGACTGGCGGGTGTGGGCCGGGGATCAGGTGGCCGATCTGGTCCGGCTGAACGCCGAGGTGGTGCGGCTCGCGCTCGACACCCTCGACAAGATGCGGGTCGACGCCGGGTTGCTCGAGAACACCCGATTCGGGTTGCGCGACACGGTTGCCGACCAGCTGCTGCGGGAGGCGATCCTGGCCGTCTCCAGCGACTGGGCGTTCATGGTGTCGAAGGATTCGGCGGCCGGGTACGCGCGTGATCGAGCCCATGAACACTCGCACGCCGTGCGCGAGATCGCGGCCGCGGTGACGGCCGGGCAACTCGCCAAAGCGGGTCAGTTGGCGGCAGGATGGTACGCGGCCGACGGACTCTTCCCCGCGCTCGATGCGCGCAGGCTCGGCCCCGCTTCAGAAGGACCCGCATGAAGATCTTGATGGTGTCGTGGGAGTACCCACCCGTCGTAGTCGGTGGGCTGGGCCGCCACGTCCATCACCTGGCCGTCGAGCTGGCCGCCGCCGGGCACGAAGTCGTCGTGCTGGCGCGCCGGCCGATGGGCACCGACGCCACCACCCACCCGACGCACTCCTTCATCGAGGAGGGCGTGCTGGTGGTGGCCGTCGCCGAGGATCCGCCGGTGTTCGACTTCGGCGAGGACATGCTGGCCTGGACCCTGGCCATGGGGCACGCCATGGTGCGGGCCGGGATCGCGCTCGACAAGCCGGGCATCGGCGAGGGCTGGACGCCCGATGTGGTGCACGCCCACGACTGGCTGGTCGCGCATCCGGCGATCACGCTGGCCGAGTACTACGACGTGCCGCTGGTGTCGACCATCCATGCCACCGAGGCGGGCCGCCACAGCGGCTGGGTCTCGGGTCGGGTGAACCGGCAGGTGCACTCGGTGGAGTGGTGGCTGGCCCACGAGTCCGACGCGCTCATCACCTGTTCGGAGTCCATGAAGGACGAGGTGCATCGGCTCTACGGCGCCGAGAAGGTGCCGATGACGGTGATCCGCAATGGAATCGACGTGGGCGCGTGGACCTTCCGCGAGCGCGCCCCCCGCTCCGGTCCGCCGCGGCTGCTGTACGTGGGCCGGCTCGAATACGAGAAGGGCATCCAGGACGCCATCGCCGCGCTGCCGCGCATCCGCAAGGCGCACCCGGGCACCACGCTCACCGTGGCCGGTATCGGCACCCAGTTCGACTGGCTGCGCGAACGCGCCCGCGCCCACCGCGTCGCGCGCGCGGTGAGTTTCGTCGGCAAGCTCGACCACACCGATCTGCTGGGCTGGCTGCACAGCGCCGACGCCATCGTGCTGCCCAGCCGCTACGAGCCCTTCGGCATCGTGGCCCTGGAGGCCGCGGCCGCCGGTACGCCGCTGATCACCTCCACCGCGGGCGGGCTCGGCGACCTGGTCACCGACGGCGTCACCGGCGCGTCGTTCGAACCGGCGGACGTGAACGGCGTTGCGGAAGCGGTCATCTCGGTGCTCGACGACGCGGCCGCCGCGCAGGAGCGCGCCTGGGCCGCCAGGGAACGCCTGACCGCCGACTTCGCCTGGGATGTGGTGGCGCAGGAGACCGCGCTGGTCTATCAGGGCGCCAAGCGCCGCGTGCGCAACCCCGTCGGGCGTCCGGTCATCTCGGAACGTCCACTGCCCGAACGGGATCCGAACCAGCCGTACTGAGCGACCGGTCGCTCGAATTCTCCCGCGGAGATCTCTGCGCCTCGAATTGGAACGAGTTCTAATTCGAGGCCGCTTCCGCTGCGCGCCAAGCCGTTTCGGCCGCGCGTCAGTTGAACGAGCAGCCCGGGTTCGGGGCGTCCTCCGACAGCGGACTCCCCGCGGGCAGCACGTAGAGCACGTCGAGAATCTGTGCCTCGTCACCCAGGTTCCGCTCCAGATGCACATTGCCGGCCCCGGCCCGCTCCACGAACGCGGTTCCGGGCCCGCCGACCTGATCGATCGCGCAATCCGCACCGTAGTGACTCAGCTGCCCCTGCCGCAGCACCGCGTACAAGGTCCCGTCGTGGTAGTGCCACCCGGTGGAACCGCCCGGGGCGATGGTGATCTCACGCAGGATGTAGTCGGTGCCGCCGATGGTGGTGCGCGAGAGGATCACCCCCGTGACACCGTCGGGAGGCGTCGCCGCGGCGGTGCCCGCGAGCGCGGCCACCGCCGCGACCGACGCCAGACCGCTCAGTACCGCTCGAAAACCGAGAGTCACCGGGCCACGGTATCGCGCCCGGACCCGCCCCGCACCCGATACGCGGTTCAATTCTCCTGGACGATCGGGCGGATACCCAGGTCGCGAGCGGTGTCGACGAAGGCGCGGACCGCCGCGTTCTCGGCGGCGGTCAGCCACACCAGCGCCCATTCGGTGAGGGGCGCGTCGACGATCGGGACGTAGGCGATGTTCGGCGGGGTGTAGGTCCAGGCGACGTGCGCGTTCATCGGGGAGACCACGGCGCCGGACAGGATCAGGGGCAGGATCTCGAAGAAGGACGCCGCTTCCGGACCTCGGACGATCGGGATGCCACTGGGAGTGGCGGCGGGCAGCATGCCTTCGGCCCAGTACTGCGGGACGTTGCCCAGGCTCGGAAAGACGCAGTCGGCGAGGTCTTCCATCGTGAGCGACGCGCGGGCGGCGAGCTCGGAGCCGGTGGCGGCCGCCAGCACCCGCCCCTCGGTCATCACCACCGGCCCGACCGTGAGGTCCGGTTCCCGGACGGGCAGCCAGATCAGGCCGAGATCGACCTCCTTGGCGCGCAAGGCGGTGAACGGTTCGCTGTGCGGGAAGTCGACCAATTCGACTGTGCAGTCGGAGTATCGGACATTGAAGGCCTCGATCACCGGACGCAGGTACAGACCCAGAATGCTCATCACCGCCACGCGCAGGGTGCCCTGGACGCCGCGGCTCGCGGCGCGGGCCCGGGTGAGCCCGGTGTCGATCAGGCTCTGCGCGTGTTTCAGGTCCTCGTAGAGCCGGCGGCCGATCGGGGTGAGACTGACCGAGCGTGACGTGCGCTCGAACAGTGCGGCCTGAACCTGCCGCTCCTGCTTCTTGATCGCCTGGCTGACCCGGGCGGGAGTGATCCGCAGCTTCTCGGCGGTCCGGCCGAAATGCAGCTCCTCGGCCAGGGTCACGAAGATTTCGATGTCCCGCAATTCCACGACGATCTCCGCTCGGTTGCTCCGCTCACCAGCACTCGGTGAACGGAACCACTGTAGCTCATAACAGAGCATGCGCTCTGTTATGAGCGGACGCCCCGACGCGGCCCGTTCGTAAACCTCTGGGTTAACCGGCCTTTCGATCTCTGTCGTTGTTCCCACCTGCGAAAACTCCGAGGCTTGGAACTGTCGCCGAACCCGGCGACCGACCCGGCGAAAGGAGTGAGGGCATGAAGATCCTCGGTGCGGCGATCACCCTGACCGTCTCCGACCCCACGGCATCGAGCGAGTTCTTCTGCACGCATCTGGGATTCCACACCACCGTGGCGAACGAGACCTTCACCTACCTCGAACGCGACGACCTGGACGTGGAAATCGTGCTGCGACACCGCGATCCGGACAAGCCACCGAAGCCCGCCGGCCCGGGGCCGATCGGCGTGCAGCTGTCCTTCGACGTCGGAGACCTCGCCGCCGAACAGGACCGGCTGCTCGATGAGCAGGCGCCGATCACCACGCAGCTGCGCCGCGAGGCCGGCGGCCTGCTCCGGCTGCGGCTCACCGACCCGAACCAGATCGACGTCCAGCTGACCGAGTGGACACCCCCCGCGGGCTACTGACCGCACGATTCGCACGAGAAGAGAATTCGATGGATACGACACGGATTCCGGCGGCGACGCCGGACCCCACCCCGCACCGCCATCCCCGGCGCTGGTGGATTCTGGTGGCCCTCTGCCTGGCCACGATCATCCTGGTCATCGACAATATGGCGCTGTCGGTGGCGGTGCCCGCGCTGGCGCGGGATCTGCACGCCGGCGCCCAGGACACGCAGTGGATCCTGGACTCCTACATGCTGGTGTTCGCCGGGCTGCTGCTCACCTCCGGCAGTCTGTCGGATCGATTCGGGCGCAAGCGGATCCTGACCATCGGCCTGGCACTGTTCGGCGCGGCCTCGGTGGTGGCCACCCTCGCGGCGAGCCCCGGTGAGCTGATCGCCGCCCGCGTGGCCATGGGTGTGGGCGGCGCGCTCATCATGCCCGCCGGATTGTCGATCGTGATCACGCTGTTCGACGCCGAGGAGCGGCACCGGGCCCTGTCCGCCCTGGGCGGGGTGAGCATGCTCGGCCTGATCGGCAGCCCGGTACTCGGCGGCCTGCTCATCGACCGGTTCTGGTGGGGCGCGGTCTTTCTCATCAATATCCCGATCGTGATCGTGGCCCTGGCCGCGGTGGTGACGCTGGTGCCCGAATCCCGCGGCCCGTGGCGGCGACCCGATCCGCTGGGCGCCGCGCTGTCCGCGGTCGGCATGGTCGCACTGGTCTGGACGATCACCGAATTGCCCACGGACGGACTACGTTCCGCGGGCACCGTGCTCGCACTGCTGGTGACGGTCGGCAGCCTGGCCGCGTTCCTGGTGTGGGAGTCGCGTGTCGAACACCCGATGGTGCCGTTGCGACTGTTCCGGGACCGCGACTTCGCCGGCGGCAGTGTGGCGCTCACCCTGGTGCAGATCGGCAATGGCGGACTGCTGCTGGTGCTGACGCAGTATCTCCAGTTCGGGCTGGGGTATTCGCCACTGAAGGCCGGAACCGCGTTCCTGCCCATGGCGATCGCGGCGCTGGTGGGCAGCGCGGCGGGTGCGGGGCTCGGGCCCAAGGCCGGCAATCGGATGCTGACGGTGGTCGGCATGCTGATCATGGCGGCCGGGTCGCTGCTGCTCGCGACACTGACCGCGGACAGCGGCTTCGGGACGGTCTCGACCGCGCTGATCGTCTTCGGACTGGGCGGCGGGCTGGCCATGCCCGCGGCCATCGCGACCATCACCGGCGCGGTGCCGCCGGAGCAGGCCGGGGTGGGGTCGGCACTGAACGACACCATCCAGCAGGCGGGCGCGGCCCTCGGCGTCGCGGTGCTCGGCAGCCTGGTCACCACCGTCTTCGCGCACAAGCTGCCCGATTCCGCGCCCACCGCGGCCAGGCAATCCCTCGGCGACGCGCTCGGCCTGGCACTGCACACCGGGGACCGCGAATTGGCCCACACCGCCCGGGTGGCCTTCGCGGACGCGATGTCGGTCGGTTTCGGGGTGAGTGCGCTGGGCGTGCTCGCCGCGGCGGTGCTGGCGCTGGTCGTGCTGCGCGCCCGGGTGCCCGGGTGCCCGCGAGCGTGTCAGAGCCGCATCAGGTCGATATCAGCCCAGCCCACCAGCATCTTGCCCAGCAGACCTCAGCAGCAGACCACTGATCCGAAAGGAATCCTCCCGATGTTCGCAGCACTGGGGCGCATCGCCGTCCATCACCCGTGGAAGGTGATAGCCCTCTGGGTCCTCGCCGCCATCGCGGTGGTCGGGCTCGCGCCGACGCTCACCGCCACCACCGACCAATCCTCGTTCCTGCCTTCGCATTACGAGTCCATTCAGGCGATGGACCTGCAACAGCGGGCGTTTCCCGACGACGTGACGCCCGCCGCGCTGATCGTGGTGGAACGTTCCGACGGCGCCGCGCTCAGCGCGGACGACTCGGCGCGCGTCACCGCCCTCGCTACCGACCTGAACAGCCGCACCATCAAGGGCGTCACCGGAATCCAGGCGACTCCTCCGGCGGAGAACCGCTCGATCCAGGTCATCGCCGTGCAGATGACCAAGACCACCGACCCGAGCGACAAGACCCAGACCGACGCGGTGCGGTCGCTGCGCGATGCCTTGCGCGGGCAGGTGTCCGGCACCGATCTGAAGGCCGGCATCACCGGCACCGCGGCGCAGACCTTCGATCAGACCGAATCCGGGAACAAGGGCATGGCCATCATCGGCATCGCCACCGTCGTGCTGATCCTGGTCCTGATGCTGGTCATCTTCCGCAGCCCGGTGATCGCGTTGCTCCCGGTGATCACCATCGGCGCGATCTCGAGCACCGTCGGCGGCTTGATCGCCATCGTCGCCCACGCCTTCGACCTGAAGGTGGACAGCTCGGTCAACTCGCTGCTGACGGTCGTATTGTTCGGCGTCGGAACCGATTACATCCTGTTCCTGATGTTCCGCTACCGGGAGCGGCTGCGCGCCGGTGAGGATCCCCGGACCGCCATGATCAGCGCGGTCACCCGGGTCGGCGAGGCCATCACCTCCGCCGCCGGTGCGGTCATCATCGCCTTCCTGGCGCTCACGCTGTCCTCGCTCGGCATGTTCCGGGCCCTCGGCCCGGCGCTGGCCATCGCCGTCGCGGTCGCCATGCTGGCGGGGCTCACCCTGGTTCCGGCCATCGTCTCCAAGCTCGGTACCAAGGTGTTCTGGCCGTCGAAGGCGTGGCAGCGGGAGCCCAAGGGCACGGTGTTCGCGGCGCTCGGGCGCGGGCTGGGCCGGCGGCCCGGTGTCTTCGCCGCCGCCGCGGGCGCGATCCTGGTGGCCCTGGGCCTGGCCGCCTTCGGCTTCCATCCGACCTTCGACATGAGCTCCGCGTCCACCTCCGACACGACCGAATCCACCGTCTACAGCAAGGAATTGCTCAAGGGCATGCCGGCGGGCGCGACCCAGCCGTCGCTGGTCTACCTGCATTCCGACAACGACCTTCGCGGCGCCCGGCTCGACACCTTCCGGGCCGCGCTGGCCGCCATCCCCGGCGTCGGGCAGGTGGGCGCACCGCGGGTCTCGGCCACCGGATCCGATGCCGAATTCCAGGTCACCCTGGCCGCCGAGCCGACCTCCGACGCCGCACTCGCCACCGTCCGCGGCCCCCTGCGCGACGGCGCGCATGCCGCGGCTCCGGCCGGGAGCACCGCCTATGTCGGTGGAATGTCCTCGGTGCTGGTCGATTTCAAGGCCGCGATGAACCACGACTACCGGGTCGTGTTCCCGGTGGCGGCCGTCCTCATCGCCTTGGTGCTGGCGCTGCTGCTGCGCAGTGTCGTCGCACCCTGGTATCTGATGGGCGCGGTCGGCCTCGGCTTCGCCGCCACCCTGGGTGCGGCGGTGCTGGTATTCCAGCGGGCACAGGGCAATTCGGGGCTGATCTTCTCACTGCCGATCATCATGTACATGTTCGTCATCGCCCTGGGCACCGACTACAACATCCTCATGGTGGCCCGGCTGCGTGAGGAGGCCGCGGAGGGCAACGATCCGCGCACGGCGGCGACGCTGAGCGTGCGGCACACCGGTCCCACCATCGCGGCCGCGGGCGTCATCCTGGCCGGGACCTTCGCCTCGATGATGCTGGCCGGCAATTCGATGCTGGCGCAGATGGGCTTCGCCATCTCCTTCGGCATCGCGCTGTCCGCGTTCGTGATGGCCATGGTCTTCACCCCCGCGGTGACCGCGCTCCTCGGCCGCAGGGCCTGGTGGCCCGGCCGGATCGGCGGTCGCCAGGACCGCCCGATCGAGCGGGACGGCCGATCCGATCCGTGGCAGGCGCAGCACAGCTACACCCACTGATCCCCGCCAGAGGATGCCTGACCGTTCGCGGTCAGGCATCCATCTTCTTCAGGGCCTTCTGGACGGTCAGGTAGGTGCGGGTGGTCATGTCCTTGCCCCACGCCTTCTCGATGGTCTGCATGAAGCCGGTGGTGCTGGGGTCGGTGTTGTCGATGACGGTGAGCAGGGCGGCCGCGGGCTTGTCGTAGCGGACGACGCGGACCGGGGAATCCTCGGGGAAATCGGGGATCGACTTCGGGTGCTCACGCACGAAGGTGACGGTCAGATAGGTCTCGCGGCCGTGGGTGAGGCCCGCGAAAGGATCGGAGTCGACCAGCTCCCGCAACTGTTCCCGGGTGCGGATCAAGGTCCCGCCGGGGATGCCCAGTTCAGCGGTGAGTGCCTGCTGGATGGTCGATTCCAGGGCGGCCACATCGGTGTCGTCGGTCCGGAAGACCACATTGCCGCTCGCCAGCAGGGTGCTGACCTTGGCGAAACCCAGCCCCTCGAAGACGCCGCGCAGCTTCTCGCCGCGCATATTGGGGTTGGTGGGCATGATCCCGCGCAGGAAGGCGGCGTAGCGGTGCATGGTCGTGAACCTACCCGCGCGGGGTGACAGTCAGGAGGCGGCGACGCCGCTCTTCTTGCGTTCGATGTCGGCGAGCGCCTCGAGGTGGGCGGCGCGGGCCTCGGCGGCGGCGTCCCAGGTTTCCTTGCGGTTCTTCACGGCCCGGGCGGGCGCGCCGACGCAGATGGAGTAGTCCGGGTAGTCGCCCTTGACCACGGCGTGCGCGCCCAGCACGCAGCCGCGGCCGACCCGGGTCGAGCGCAGCACGGTGACCTTGGCGGCGATCCAGGTGTCGGGGCCGATGCGGACCGGCGACTTCACGATGCCCTGATCCTTGATGGGCAGGTTGATGTCGTCGGTGACATGGTCGAAATCGCAGATGTAGCACCAGTCGGCGACCAGGGTGGACTCGCCGATCTCGATATCGAGGTAGGTGTTGACGACATTGTCCTTGCCGAACACCACCTTGTCGCCGATGCGCAGCGAACCCTCATGGCAGCGAATGGCGTTGCCGTCGCCGATGTGCACCCAGCGGCCGATCTCGAGCCGGGACAGCTCGGGGGTGGCGTGCACCTCCACGTTCTTGCCCAGGAAGACCATGCCGCGCAGCACGATGTGCGGGTTGGCCATCTTGAACTTGAACAGCCGGTAGTAGCGCACCAGATACCAGGGCGTGTAGGCGCGATTGGCGAGGACCCACTTCAGAGACGCGGGCGTGAGGAAACGGGCCTGCTCCGGATCACGGCGGCGCGAACCCCGCCAACGCGAGCGCAACGGTGCGCCCCACATGCTCGTCACGAACTACTCCCTGTGTTCACCGGTCGTTTCAACGAGGGTATCCGTCCCCTTCCCGGGGCACGAAAGTAGGCTGTGCTCCGGCTGTGGCGACGGCGGGGCCGCGGCTGTGGCAACCCGGCGACAATCCTCAGACTTCCGTACTGGCAGAAGGGACACCAGCAGGTGCGAAACGGCAGGCGGCGGACCGGACGTGATCGACGCTCGAGCACCGGGTCCAAGGTGCTGGCCCTGGCGGGCGCCGGGCTGTTCGCGCTGACGGGGTGCTCGTACGGCAGCACCAAGGTCGACGATATCGGCGTCGGGCCCGGCAAGGGCTGGCCGATGGCGTTCGGGGACGCCCGCAACAGCGGGTCCAGCCCGGTCACCGGGTCGCGGAATCTGGCGCTGAATTGGTCTCGGCCCGTGGGCGGTCCGATCGCGCAGCCGGTGACCATCGGCGGCGACGGGCAGCTGTACGTCACCACCCGCACCACCGGCTGCACCATTCTCTCGTTCCAGATGCCGACGGGCCGCAAGCGCTTCTGTAATCCGATGGGCCCCAGCGCCGTCGACGGCGGCGCGGCGGTGGACGGCGGCGGCAACGTGTACATCGGCGACGACGGCGCGGTGAACTCGTTCAACAATCTCGGGCAGCCGCGCTGGCGCACCCCGGCCGCGGGAACGCCGGTCTCGGTGCAGTTCACCGGGGACGGAAAGGTCCTGTCGGTCACCCAGTCCGGGCAGGTGGACGTGCTGATCCGGCAGACCGGCGAACGCCAGGTCCCCACCTTCCAGCTGCTCGGCGAACCCGACTTCCTGGCCAACCCGGCGTTGAACCGGCCGCCGGACGGGCAGGGCCTCGACGACTGCGCCACCGGCGGCCCGCAGTGCCCGATCGCGAATGTGTCGGCGGTGGACCAGAAGTCGGGCCGCTTCTACGCGACCGTATGGAAGCCCGGCGACAGCCAGGCGGCGTTGGTGGCGCTCACCTACGACGGCAAGGAAGTCCGCGTCGACTGGAACGCGAAGCTGCTCGAGCAGGGCAGCGCCACCAGTCCCGCGCTGTCGGCCGACGGCGCGACGGTCTACGTCGGCGACAACGCCAACCGCCTGATCGCCGTCGACGCCGCCACCGGCAGCACGAAATGGACTCGGGACCTGGGCTTCCCGGCGCGCGGCGGCATCTCCGTCGCGGACGGCCTGCTGGTGCCCGCGGGCGACGAGGGCCATCTGATGGCGCTGCGCGATCAGGGCGACAAGGCCGAGATCGCTTGGGAGCGCAAGGATCTCGAACTGCGCGGCCGCCCGGTCCAGACCGCGGGCGGCACCGGCTACACAGTGGCCCCGATCGGCGACAAGCTGACCCTGGTCACCTTCGACACCCACAGCGGCGCGACGGTGCAGTCCAACGATCTGCCGGGCGCGGAGGGCACCACCGTGGCGACCACGGTGGGCGGCAAGGGTGAGGTCGTGGTGGCCACCCGGATCGGCGAACTGTTCGTGTTCAAGCCGGAGAAGAAGTAGTCCTTTCCGGGCGCAGCGCCAGCGCGTAGGCGTCGACATCGGCGGCGACGCGCCGCAGCAGGTCCAGCAGCGTGCCGTGGTCCTCGGCGCTGAGACCTTCGGTGGCGGCCGCGCGCTGGGCTCGGATGCGAACCCACAGGTTCGCGTGCGCGCGCACCCCCTCGGGGGTCAACGCGTAGACCCCGGCGCCGTCCTGGGCGACCCAGCCCCGATCCGCCAGCGCGCCGACATACGGTGCGGCCGTGGGGTCGTGGGCGTCGAGATACGGGGACAGCGCGACATCCAGGCCGGCCGTGTCTAGCGGGCCGTCCGCGAGGGTGTGCAGGATCTGCCAGTGGCGGCGGAGCAGGCCCTCGGCGGCCAGGAACGCGGCGAAATTGTCCTCGAGGGTCTTGTCGATGTGCTTGAGCCAGTAGCCCAGGAACTTCGGGGCGTCGGACATGATCGTCTCCCAATACTTGTCACATTACATGTATATGTAGTTTAACAAGCGACAGTAGGATGACAAGGGTGAAGGACAGCGACCCCGCGATCGTCGCCATCGAGCGCGCCATGGTGGCCATTCGCCGCAGCCAGAGCCGGCGCGCACTGAACAAGCTCGCGGCCCGCGCCGGGGGCCCGGCGGTGGATCCCACCCTGTTCGGCGTACTGGACGCCGTCGAGGCCCGCGAGGGCGAGGTGACGGTGACCGATATCGCCACCGCCCTGGGCGTGGACCAGCCCCGAGCCAGCCGGCTGGTGGCGCGGGCGGTCGCCGAGGACCTACTGGAACGACGCGCCGATCAGGCCGACGCCCGGCGAATCCACCTGCATCTCACCGCCTCCGCGCGCACCACCCTCGACCGCGCCCACGCGAATCGGCGATCCGCGCTCGACGCCGCGACCGCCGGCTGGCCGGAGCGCGACCGCACCGAATTCGCCCGCCTGCTCACCAGATTCGTCGCCGACTTCGAGACGGCCACCGCCGACCGGCCCGACGACGCCCGGTAGCGATCAGTCCGGCCGCACCGATTCGAGGACGGTGGCGGCCCGCTCGAGCAGCTCGATGAGCGCGGCACGCTCGGCCGCGGTGAACTCCGCCGCGAGCGCCCGCTCGACCGGGACCGCACGCTTGTCCGCGGCCCGCATGACCTTGCGCCCCTCGTCGGTGAGCCGGGTCTCCAGCACATTGCGATGCCACTCGTGCGGCGTGCGCTCGATGAGGCCGCGCTCGCGCAGGTTGGTCAGCACGGTGTTCATGGTGGGCGGGGTGACCCCGCAGCGGCGGGCCAGTTCGGCGGCGGAGATGCCCGGGTTCTCACTGAGGACATAGAGGGCCGCGTACTGCGGGATGGTCACGCCCGCGGGCTTGAGGGCGGCGTTCTTCGCACCCATGAGCGCCTGCTCGGCGCGCTTGATATAGGTCCCCAGGCGCTCTTCGACCGGCATCGACGTCACCCCGGCATGATAGCTCACCCCCTTGTTCGAACCTTGACGAGCATTAGAACTCTAATCTATCTTCGCTCTCATATTCCGATGCCATCCCTACCGTCTCGAAAGGCGTGCGCGTGTCCCACAGCGTGATTCCCGAGAAGTACACCGACCTGCTCACCCGGCCCCTGTTCGCACACCTGGCGACGCTGAACCCCGACGGCACCCCGCAGGTCACCCCGATCTGGCAGATCTGGGACGGGGAGTTCCTGCGCTTCACCACCACGACGACCCGGGCCAAGCACCGCAATACCGCTCGCGATCCGCATGTGGCGGTCAGCGTCAACGATCCCGAGGCGCCCTACCGCTACCTGGAGATCCGCGGCGTCATCGAACGCGTCGACACGGACTCCGACGGTGAGTTCTTCGATGTCCTCGCGCGGCGCTACGGGCTCCCCTACGAGAAGCCGGTGGGCGACCATCCCGACCGCGTCGTGCTGGTGATGCGGCCCACGCACGCCACCTATCAGGGCTGAGGCCCGCTAGGGGGTGGCGCAGAGGAAAACCGTCGCGGTGCGGCCGATTCTGGTGACGACGAGGGTGTGCGGCACCGAGCCGCGGGGCTTGATGCGGGCGCGCAGGGCGTCGGGGTCGATATCGACTCCGCGGGTGAGGATTTCGAGGGGGCCGCAGTCGCGGCGGTGGAGTTCGGCGCGCAGCGGCTTCTCGCGGAATTCCATGCGATCCAGGACGCGGAAGCCGCGGACGCCGTCGGGAACCTGGTCGCCGGTCAGGTAGGCGATGCGCGGATCCAGTTGCCACAGGTCGTGTTTCGCGGCGTAGTGGCGGACCAGGCCCGCGCGGACGACGGCGCCGTCGGGGTCGACGATCCACTCCCCCGGCTCCCGTTCGGGGATGTCGTCGGGGGCGGTGTCGGTGAGGGTCCAGGGGGCGGCCGTGGCGGACAGGACCGTCGCGCGGCGGGTGACGCCCACTTCGGCGAGACCCGGCGACCACAGGCAGGCCTCACGGACCGCGCCGTCGAGGGAGACGACCTCGACCTCGCCCGGCCAGCCCAGGGTGTCGAAATCCAGTCCGGGAGCGCACTTCACGGCCAGGTCGCGACCGGCGTAGGCGGCGAGCAGGTCGGGCAGCGGCGGCTGGAGTTTCGCCGGATCGTGGGTGCGGCGGCCGTCGGCGCGGCGGGCGGGATCGGCGATCACCACCTCGGCGGCGCTGCACGGGACCAGCGCGTCGGCCTTGGCCAGCAGCACATTTCGCGCACCGGCGTTGTGGGCGGCCATCGCCAGGCGGATGTCGTCGAGGTCGCTGCCGATGACGGCGGGACAGACCGCGGCGAGCGCCGCGAGTTCCGCGCCGATCGAGCAGGTGACGTCGTGGACGGTGCGCCCCGCGAGCCGCTCGGCGCGGTCTGTCCCGCAGTCTTCGGCAGAGACCTCGAC
>NZ_JBSGCY010000077.1:0-32850 GCF_053602115.1 Nocardia sp. NPDC004582
GGGGCCGCTCATGCGATCACCGGGTCGCCGACCGCGGGCGCGGGCGCGAAGCACAGGCGCGCACGCAGGGCGTCGAGGTGGGCGGGCAACTCCGCCAGCGCCCCGGCCCCGAACAGATGGAAGTCAGGGCGTGCGAGGAGGAATTCGATCCCGTTGTCGCGCAGGAACTTCCCGTACACGCCGTCGGCGTCGTCGAAGTCCGCGCCGGGGACGGCCACCACCGCGCCCAGCCGTGCCAGGAATTCGCGCTGACCGGCGTCGAGGACCGCGTCCGGGTCGGTCGCGGCGATCAACTGGAAACCCCGCCCGACGACATCGTCGAACAGGCCGGTGCGATCGCCCACCGTGACCCGGCCCTGCGGCGCGAGGGTCCCCGCCAGCGGCGACGGCACACCATCGGGCCCGGTGCGGATCACGCCGCGGGTGAGCGTCGGGAACGGCGCCGGCGGCGGGACATCGCCGGCGCGGAAGGCCGCGTCGCGGGCGGCGGCCTGCTCGGCGTCGTGGGTGTTCGCGATCCGCCCCAGCGCCACCGCGCCCTCCACGATCGCGGTCGCGTGCGGCCGCCGCTCCTCCTCATAGGTGTCGAGCAGCCGGTCGTCGGCCAGCCCGCGCAGCACCAGATCCAGTTTCCAGGCCAGCGTGATCGCGTCGCGCATGCCCGAGCACGCGCCCTGCCCCAGATACGGGGGCATGGTGTGCGCGGCGTCGCCCGCGAGCAGGACCGCGCCGCGCCGCCATTCGGTGGCGATGCGCGCCTGGAAGGTGTAGACCACGTGCCGCAGGATGCGCACCTGCTCGGGCCCCAGACCGTGCCGTTCGCGCAGCCAGCGCCAGGAGTAGTCGATGTCCTCCAGCTCGGCGGCGTCCTCGCCCGGCAGCACGGCGAGCTCGAAACGCTGGCGCCGCTGCCCGATCGGCATGAACATGTGCCCGCGCGCCGGATCGCAGAACTGGATCAGCTGATCGAAGCCGGGGCCCAGCTCGCCGAGGATCTCGGTGTCGATGTTCAGCCAGCGATCGTCGATGCCGAGATCGAAGCGTTCGATACCGGCGGCGGTGCGGACGAAGGAGTTGGCGCCGTCGGCCCCGACCACGAATGTCGCGGTGGCCGTGGACAACTCGCCGTGCCCCCACATCTCGGTGCGATCCTCCGACCACGGGCGGTAGGTCAGGCGCATCCCGCCGGCGGTCTGCTCCATGCCCACCACCGCGTGCCCCTGCTCGACCACCACGTTCGGGAAGGTCCGCACCCGGGCGTCGATGGCGTCCTCGATATCGGGCTGGTACATCGCGATATGCGCTGGGAATCCACAGGATTCGCCGGTGAAGTCCAGCTCCACCAGCAGCTCGCCGGAACCGTTGACATAGCGGTAGCTGTCGATGGGGCGGCCGTCGCGCAACGCGTCCTCGACCCGCGCGGTCGCCTGGATGATGCGGGCGGCCTCCCCGTCGATGTGGGTGAGACGCGGCAGGCCGTACAGGCCGGGCCAGCGTTCCAGCACCAGGACCCGATGGCCCGCGGCGCCGAGCGCCGACGCGAGGACCAGTCCGGTCGGCCCGTATCCGACGATCGCGACATCGAAGTTGTCGGTCATGATCTGTCCTTCCCTGTGCCGCCCACGACATCGGGCGGCGGCAACGAAGAGGACGTTAGAAATCCGGCGCGGAGCATGCGATCCAGATCACGCCAGCGCCATCCGGATCGCGCCAGTCACAGTCCCAGCGCTTGGCGCAGGGTGACCGACGGGGCGACGCCGTAGTGCCGGCGGTAGGCCTCCGCGAACCGCGGGCCGTGGGTGAAGCCCCAGCGCAGCGCCGTCTCGGTGACCGTGGTCCCGGCTCCGGGCGTGGCCGTGCGCAACTCGTCGTGGACCCGGCTCAGGCGGGTCTGCTGGATGTAGGCGGTCGGGGACAAGCCGTAGCAGTCCTGGAAGTCGCGTTGCAGCGAGCGGGCGCTGACCCCGGCCGCCGCCGCCACACCGCTCAACGACAGCGGCTGATCGAGATGATCGTGAATGAAATCGACGGCCCGCGACACCGAGCGCCGCCGATAGGGCGCGTGCTCGGCACCCAATTGCTCGGAGTAGTCATGGGATTGGCAGGTCAGCAGACCCGTCATGAGGAAGTCGGTCCACTGCGCGGCGGCCAGCGGATGACCGGCCAGGCTGTCGGCCCGGCCCAGATCCCGCGCCAGCGTCAGCACCGTCTCCGACCACGAGGCGGCCGCGCCGAGCAGCGGCATATCGGGCCGGAAACGGATCGGACCCGCGATCGGCTGCCCGAGCAGCCCTTCGAGATGGCGTTCCAGCACGGGGCGCTCGATGCGGATGTGCAACTGGCGGTAGGCGTCGCTGAGATGCATGCGCGCGGCCATCGTCGGTGACAGCAGCGCCGCGTGGCCGGGATCGACGACCAGGTCGACACCGTCGCAGCGCAGCCGATTGCTGCCGCCCACCGACAGATTGATGTCGTAGTAGCTGAGCCGGTCGGTGAAATCCGCGACCAGTTCCGCGCCCGCGTGCTCGGCGTACACCAGCGTGAGCGGGCCCAGCTCGGCCTCGGCCAGCCGGGCGCGGATCCGCGAGCGCGCCGCCGTGGGGGAAAGACGGTGCGAGGTCAGCCGTTTGGAGATCTCAGCACGGAATTCGTCGATGTCCTCCGTGCGCAATCCGCGGCTGCGTTCGAGAAACGCCCCCGTGCTCACGTTCGCCATGTCCTCATCCTCGAGCAGGCGGCGCGTCCGATCGGTCGTGCCTAGCTGTTATCGAATGCCCACCGGGGCGCTGTCATCGACCCGGATCGGGGCTCCCGTCGCCGCCCGCAACTCCGCGATCGAGATCCTGGGAGCCGTCTCGACCAGCGTAAACCCGTCCGCGGTCAGGTCCAAGACGGCCAGATCGGTGACCACCCGGTGCACGCAGCGGGCCCCGGTGAGCGGCAGCGTGCAGGTCTCGAGCAGTTTCGAGGCGCCGGCCTTGGTGCGATGCTCCATCATCACGATCACCCGCCGGGCGCCGTGCACCAGATCCATCGCCCCGCCCATGCCCTTGACCAGACTGCCCGGCACCATCCAGTTCGCCAGATCGCCGCGGGCGCTGACCTGCATCGCGCCCAGCACCGCCACGTCCACGTGGCCGCCCCGGATCATGGCGAAGGAGGCCGCGGAGTCGAAGCACGCCGCACCCTCGACCAGGGTGATCGTCTCCTTGCCCGCGTTGATGAGCTCCGGATCGAGCTCGTCCTCGGCCGGATACGGGCCGACGCCGAGCACGCCGTTCTCCGAATGCAGCACCACCGACACATCCGGCGGGAGGTAGTTGGGGATCAGCGTGGGTATACCGATGCCCAGATTGACGTACTGCCCGTGCTCGAGTTCGGCCGCCACGCGCGCGGCCATCTGCTCCCTGGTCCAGCTCATGCCCGCACCGTCCGCTTCTCGATTCCCACTCGTACCGGCCCCACGTGCACCACGCGCTGGACGTGGATGCCGGGCACATGGATCTGATCCGGGTCGAGCTCGCCGGCCTCCGCCAGGTGCTCGACCTGCGCGATGGTGATCCTGCCCGCGGTCGCCGCCAGCGGATTGAAATTCCTTGCGCTGCGCCGGAATACGAGATTGCCGTGCCGGTCCCCGCGCCAGGCGTGCACCAGCGCGTAGTCGGTGGTGATACCCCGCTCGAGGACGTGATCGACCCCGTCGAGCTCTCGGATCTCCTTCGCGGCGGAGGTGACGGCCACGGTGCCGTCCGGGTGATAGCGCAGCGGCAGCCCGCCGTCCGCGACCAGCGTGCCGACGCCGGCGCGGGTGAAGAACGCCGCGATCCCGGCCCCGCCCGCGCGCAGGCGCTCGGCGAGCGTGCCCTGCGGGGTCAGTTCGACCTCCAGTTCGCCCGCGAGGTACTGGTGCGCGAACTCCTTGTTGTCGCCGATATAGGAGCTGACGGCCCGCCGGATGCGGTGGGCCTCGAGCAGCACCCCGAGACCGAAGCCCATGGTGCCGCAGTTGTTGCTGACCACCTCGAGCTCCTTCGCGCCCTGGTCCAGCAGCGCGTCGATGAGGATCTCCGGCACGCCGACCAGGCCGAATCCGCCGACAGCGAGCGACGCGCCGTCCGGGATATCGGCGACCGCCGCGGCCGCGGTCGCGATGACTTTGTCCACCATGGGGACCACGGTAGGGCCATGGTGTGCGAAAAATGAACCTCTGTTCGCATAGCGAACACATTGGACTTCGGACTGGTGTTCGCAATACGGATAGTCGTACGTTTTCCGAACAGAGGAGGATGGCATGGACGAGCCCGCCGGGACCGAACCCGCGAACCCCGACTTCGTGCAGTCGCTCGCCCGCGGACTGTCGGTGATCCGCGCCTTCGACGCCGACCATCCGCGCCGCACGCTCAGCGAGGTGGCCAAGGCGACCGGCCTCACCCGGGCGGCCGCCCGCCGATTCCTGCTGACCCTCACCGAACTCGGATACGTGCGGGCCGGCGGGCCGTTGTTCGCGCTGACCCCGCGGGTGCTCGAGCTCGGGTACAGCTATCTGTCCGGCCTCGGCATCCCCGAGGTCGCCACGCCGCACCTGGAGGCGTTGACCGCGCAGGTGCGCGAATCGGCGTCGGTGTCGATCCTCGACGACCTCGACATCGTCTATGTGGCGCGCGTGCACGTCAGCCGAATCATGACCGTGACCATCGATCTCGGCACCCGGTTCCCGGCGTACGCGACCTCGATGGGCCGGGTGCTGCTGGCCGGGTTGCCCAACGACGAGCTCGAGGCGCGTCTGGCGCGAATCCGGTTCGAGCCGTTGACGACTCGCACCATCGGTGACGTAGAACAGCTGCGCCGGGAGATCACGCGGGTGCGGCGCGGCGGATACAGCATCGTCGACCAGGAACTCGAGGTCGGGCTGCGCTCGATGGCCGCGCCGATCCGCGACGGCTCGGGCACGGTCGTCGCCGCGCTCAATATCTCCACCCCGGCGGCGCGCTACCCCGCCGCCACCCTGCGCAACCAGCTGCTGCCCGCGCTGGTGTCCACCGCTCGCGCCATCGGCCAGGATCTGGCGCGCGTCCAGCATTGAGGAAGAAGCCATGTTCGAAGCCGTGATCTGCGAACCCCTGCGCACCCCGGTCGGGCGGTTCGGCGGCGTACTGAAAGACGTTGCGCCGGAGACGCTCGCGGCGACCGTGATCACCGAGATCGTGCGTCGTACCGGGCTCACCGGCGCTGATATCGACGATGTCATCCTGGGGCAGGCCTCGCCCAACGGGGAAGCGCCCGCGATCGGGCGGGTCGCCGCGCTGAACGCGGGGCTCGGCGTCTCGGTGCCCGGGCTCCAGGTCGATCGACGCTGCGGCGCCGGATTGCAGGCCGTCCTCCAGGCATGCATGCAAGTGGCCACGGGCGCAAGCGATCTGGTGCTCGCCGGGGGTGTAGAGTCCATGAGCCGCACCGAGTTCTACGCCACCGGCATGCGCTGGGGCGTGCGCGGCGACGGAGTTCGCCTCGACGACCGCCTGGCCCGGGCGCGGGTGACCGCGGGCGGCGCGCGGCACCCGGTGCCCGGCGGCATGATCGAGACGGCCGAGAACCTGCGCGCCGAATTCGGTATCAGTCGCGGCGATCAGGACGCGCTGGCGGTGCAATCGCATCGGCGGGCGGTCGCGGCGCAGACCGACGGGCGATTCGCCGACGAGATCGTTCCGGTTCCGGTGGCGCGCAAGGGGATCGCCGCGGAACCGGTCGTCGTCGACGAGCATCCGCGCGCCGACACCACCCTCGAGACCCTGGCCCGCCTGCAGCCCATCCGCGGCGCCGTCGACCCCGAATCCACTGTCACCGCAGGCAATTCCAGCGGCCAGAACGACGGCGCCGCGCTGTGCGTGGTGACCACCCCGCAGCGGGCCGCCGCGCTCGGACTGCGCCCCCTGGCCCGGCTCGCGGGCTGGGCCGTGGCCGGCGTACCACCGGAAACCATGGGCACCGGCCCGGTCCCGGCCACCGAACGCGTCCTGGGACGACTCGGGCTCACCCTCGCCGACCTCGACCTCATCGAACTGAACGAGGCGTTCGCGGCACAGGCGCTGGCGGTACTGCGCACCTGGAAGATCGAACCGGACGACCCGCGCGTGAACCCGAACGGATCCGGCATCGCGCTCGGCCATCCGGTCGGCGCGACCGGCGCCCGCATCCTCGCCACCCTGCTGCGCGAACTCGACCGCCGCGAGGGCCGCTACGGCCTCGAGACCATGTGCATCGGCGGCGGCCAGGGCCTCGCGGCGGTCTTCGAACGAGTGTGAATTCGCCTGTTCGGCAGCCTGTTACGGCGCTGCGGGGTGGGTTCGGGACCGTGCGCGATGGTGCCGCACTGTGTCCCACCTACTCGGCGAGGCGCTCCACCTTGCGGACGGTGCCGTGGGCGACGGCGCAGAGGATGGGGGTGCGGCCTTCGCGTTCGGCGTAGATCTCGCAGCGGGCGGCGGCTTGGCCGCGGGTGGCGTCGATGACGGTGGCTTCGGCGCGGAGGGTGTCGCCGTCGGCGGGGCGGAGGTAGGTGATGGAGACGGCGCCGGTGAGGACGGCGGGGCCGAGGACGGTGCCGGCGGCGAAGGTCAGGACATTGTCGGCGGCGAAGGCCAGGACGCCGCCGTGGACCAGGCCGAATTGCTGGCGCAGTTCGTCGCGGATGGGGATCTCGAGGGTGGCGGCGCCCTTGTCGAAACGGGTCAGGTCGCCGCCGACGAGCTGGGCGAAGGGCTGGGCGGCCAGGACTTCGCGGGCCAGGTCGAGGGTGAGGGTCGTCATCGGGGTTCTCCTGCGAGGGTGCGCCAGGCCGCGGCGGCCAGGTCGTCCGCGACTTCGGTTGGGGGATCGGGGATTTCGCCGGCCAGCCACAGGCGTGAGTACTCCTGGATCGGGCCGAGCCACAGGGCGTACAACAGCGGCACGCCGAGGGGGCGGACCGCGCCGTAGCGGGCGTGGGTGCGCCACCAGAGGTTCACCCGGGACAGGAAGCGCCGGTTCTCCTCGTCGTCAGCGTCCGCCGGACCGGGTGGTCGTGGCACGGCCAGGATCGCGGCGCGGGCGGGATTGCCGGTCACCCAGCGCGCGTGCGCGGACACGATGCGCCGCACACCGTCCTCCGCGTCGGCCGCCTCGTCGAGCACGGCCCACACCTGGCGCTGGTAGTCGGCTCGCGCGAAGCGCCACACCTGCCGGTACAGCTCGGCCTTGTCCGGAAAGTGGTGGTACAGCGCGCCGACGCTCGCGCCCGCCTGTCTCCGCACATCGGCCAGCGTGGTGTCGTGCACCCCCTTCGCCGCGAACTGTTGCTCCGCGGCCAGCAGCAGCCGATCTTTGATCTGCATGGACAGAACATTATTCGGTTCTGCGTCGACTGGCCAGACCAGCGAGTGGTCACGCGTCCGATAAGCCCGAGCAGATCGGATAGCCTGCTGGTTGCTGGATGGGGGTAGACCGCCCGGCGAAGGAGTCTCGCGGGCCGGGGGATCGGGGTCGGCGAGATCGCCGGAAAGATGTGCGCGAGGCGGGACTTGAACCCGCACGTCCTAGGACACCAGAACCTAAATCTGGCGCGTATGCCAATTTCGCCACTCGCGCTAACGGTACGACCGTCCAAACTTTACCGGGTCCAACTGGGATCGCGAAGTACCGGGGACGTGTTTCGTACTGGTCGGTAACCTCACCTGGGATTATAACGATTCGATAAAGGTCAATGTGAGGGAGCCTCACATTTCCTACGCGGACGTAACCGGGTTCACCAGCGGCTTCAAACATGAGGGAGAGTCATGTTTCGGATTATTCTGGTACGTCCGTGCATGAATACTGGGCGGTAAAGCCCTGGTCGGCGGCCAAACATGAGGAGATCCTCATGATTTTGTGCGATCCTCGGCATCTACCAGGGCCTGCGGGCCGGAGGGATACCTGCGCACCGTGAGCGCGGTCCAGTCCTGTGGAGACGGACCGCCAGGAGAAGGAAGTCGAACGTCTTGACGATCAACGAGAGCACCGGGACCGGATCGAAGTCCAGGGCGGCGGGGAAGTCACGGGAGAGCGGGATCAGGTCGTCGCTGCTGGACCGGTTGCTGGGGGGCGCGCCGTACGCGCTCGCCTTCGGCGGCCAGGGCGCGCAGTGGCTCACCGAACTGGAGGAGATCGGGCGCGACTCCGCGCTCGAGCCCGAACTGACCGCGCTCGTCAACGAGGCCGCCGCCCAGCTGGAACCGATTGCGGCGCAGCTGCTCGTGGTCCGGCCGGTCGGGTTCGACCCCATCGCGTGGATGCTGGAAGAAGAGATCGCCGACCCGGAGCAGGGGGAGGTCTCGGGAGCGCCGTCAGCGCAGGTGTTGCGCTCCGCCGCCGTCTCCATGCCGGGTGTGTTCCTGACCCAGATCGCCGCGCTGCGCGCGCTGCGCCTGCAGGGCCTCGACATCGCCGCGCACGCGCCCGCCGCCGTCATCGGCCACTCGCAGGGCCGCATCGCCGCCACCGCCGCCGAAGCTCACGGGCAGCGTGACGCCGAACTGCTGGCCATCGCCCAGCTGATCGGCGCCGCGGCCGGTCTGGTCGCGCGCCGCCGCGGCCTGCTGCCGATCGGCGAGAAGTCCCCGATGGTCGCCGTCTCCAATGTCGACCCCGAGGCGCTGAAAGCCGTTGTCGTCGAGGTCATGGCCGGTGTCGCGCTGGAGAAGGCCGCCGTGCTGTCCATCCGCAACGGCCGCCGCCGTGCCGTGCTCAGCGGCCCGGTCGCCCAGCTGGACCGCGTCCGTCAGCGCGCCGCCGAGATCAATGCCGAGCAGGCCGCCGAGCGCGACGCCAAGAAGCGCGGCGGCGCGGTGTTCGCCCCCGTCTTCGAGGACATCCCGGTCGAGGTGGCCTTCCACCACCCGGCGCTGGCCGAGACCGTCGACCTGGTCAAGGGCTGGGCCCAGCAGTGCGGCCTGGACGCCGAGCTGGCCGCCACCCTCACCCAGGAAGTGCTCGTCGACCCGATCGACTGGGTCGCCATCGTGGACGACACCGTCGCCAAGGGCACCCAGTGGATTCTCGACCTCGGTCCCGGCGACCTGCTGACCCGCCTCACCGCCGGTTCGCTCAAGGGCACCGGCGTCGGCGTGCTCGCCGCCTCCACCCGCCCGGGCCAGCGCAGCCTGTTCACCCCCGGCGCGGCCCCCGAGGTCGCCGCCGCCTGGAGTGAATTCGCGCCCAAGCCGATCCGCCTGCCCAACGGCCGCGTCGTGGTGGAGACCTCCTTCACCCGCCTCACCGGTCGTTCCCCGATCCTGCTGGCGGGCATGACCCCCACCACGGTCGACGCGAAAATCGTTGCGGCCGCGGCCAATGCGGGCCACTGGGCCGAGCTGGCCGGTGGCGGTCAGGTCACCGAGCAGATCTTCGCCGACCGCGTCGAGGAGCTGAAGAGCCTGCTGCAGCCCGGTCGCGCGGTGCAGTTCAACTCGCTGTTCCTGGACCCGTACCTGTGGAAGCTGCAGCTGGGCGGCAAGCGCATCGTGCAGAAGGCCCGCACCGCGGGCGCGCCGCTGGACGGCGTCATCGTCACCGCCGGCATCCCGGAACTCGAAGAGGCCGTCGCCCTCATCGAGGAGCTCGCCGAGGTCGGCATCACCCACGTGGCGTTCAAGCCCGGCACCGTGGCGCAGATCCGCGCCGTGCTGCGCATCGCCGACGCGGTCCCCGGCTACCCGGTGATCATGCACATCGAGGGCGGCAAGGCCGGCGGTCACCACTCCTGGGAAGACCTCGACGACCTGCTCCTCGACACCTACGCCGAACTGCGCGGCCGCGACAATGTCGTGGTCTGCGTCGGCGGCGGCATCGGCACGCCCGAGCGCGCCACCGAATACCTCACCGGCGCTTGGTCGCAGCAGCACGGCTACCCGGCCATGCCGCTGGACGGCGTCCTGGTCGGCACCGCCGCCATGGCGACCCTCGAGGCCACCACCGCCCCCGAGGTCAAGCAGCTGCTGGTCGACACCCCCGGCACCCCGGACTGGGTCGGCGCGGGCACTGCGGTCGGCGGGATGGCTTCCGGCCGTAGCCAATTGGGCGCCGACATCCACGAGATCGACAACGCCGCCTCCCGGACCGGCCGCCTGCTCGACGAGGTCGCCGGCGACGCCGACGCCGTGGCCGCGCGCCGCGCCGAGATCATCGAGGCGCTGAACATCACCGCCAAGCCGTACTTCGGCGACGTCGCCGCCATGACCTACCTGGAGTGGCTGGAGCGCTACGTCGAGCTGGCCGTGGGCCTGGACCGCCGCAAGGACTTCGACTGCGGCGCCGACTTCGCCGACGCCATCGCCGACGCCACCCGCTCGGTGTGGCTCGACATCACCTGGCGGGATCGTTTCGCGGAGATGGTGCGCCGCACCGAATCCCGCCTCAACCCGGCCGACCGCGGCGAGATCGCGACGCTGTTCGCCGACGACGCCGCCTTCGAGACTCCGGTCCAGGCGATCTGCACCCTGAAGGAGCAGTACCCGGCGATCGCCGAGGCCGTGCTGCACCCGGCGGACGTGCCGTTCTTCGTCAGCCTGTGCAAGACCCCCGGCAAGCCGGTCAACTTCGTGCCGGTCGTCGACCAGGACGTGCGCCGCTGGTGGCGTTCGGATTCCCTGTGGCAGGCCCACGATTCGCGCTACACCGCCGACCAGGTCTGCATCATCCCCGGCACCGTCGCCGTCGCGGGCATCACCCGCGTGGACGAGCCGGTCGGTGAACTCCTCGACCGCTTCGAGCAGGACGCCGCCTTCGCCCTGGTGCGCGCGGGCGTGGTCCCGGCCGCCGTGGACGGCCGCCGTCGTACCGAGGTCGCGGGCGGACTGCTCGACATCGTGCTGGCCGCACCGGATGTGCAGTGGGCCGGCCGCACCACCGTCAACCCCATCCACCGCCTCGGCGATCTGGACGAGTGGGTCATGAACGGCAAGGGCGCCAAGCACCCGCCCACCGGCGCCACCCTCTCGGCTACCGACGGCCCCGAAAGCGATTCCGCCTACCTGGAATTGACGGTCCCGCTGCTGGGCAAGGACGCCGTCCGCATCCGCCTGACCGTCCCGGTCTCGGTGTACAACGGCGGCGCGCCGGTCATCACCGAGGACGACGCCGAGGCCGCCATGTCGGCGCTGCTCGCCGTCGCCGCGGGCCAGTCGCTGCCCGAGGTCAAGACCGTCGACGGCGCCCAGGTCGCGCACGTCAACCTGGCCTGGAGCCCGGACCTGATCGCCGACCACGCCGGCGTCACCGGCGCGGGCCTGCCCGACAGCCTGAGCACCCTCGGCCGCACCGCCCCCGATGTCCTGGTGGGCGCTTGCTGGCCCGCCGTTTTCGCGGTCCTGGGCGCGACCCGCACCGCGAACTCGCAGTCCGTCATCGAGGGCATGCTGGACCTGGTCCACCTCGACCACCAGATCGAGCTGCTGGGCGCGCTGCCCGCCGAGCACGCGGTGCTCGCGGTGCGCGCCGAGTCCGCCGAGGTGCTCGACACCGATCTGGGCCGCGTCGTCGAGGTCAAGGTCACCGTCGGCGTCATGCGCGACCACGGCCTGGAGACCCCGGCCGTCGCGAAACTGGTGGAGCGCTTCGCCATTCGCGGCCGCACCGGCCAGGCCGAGCTGGCCGACCCGCCGCGCGCCGCCGGCTCGCTGTCCGACGACGCCACCGACACCCCGCGTCGCCGCCGCCGCGACGTGACCCTGGTCGCCCCGCGCGCCATGGGCGCGTTCGCGCACGTGTCGGGTGACTTCAACCCGATCCACACCTCCGAGAACGCCGCCCGCCTGGCCGGTCTGGGCAACCCGATCGTGCACGGCATGTGGCTCTCGGCCGCCGCCCAGCACGCGGTCTCCGCGATCGACCTGGGCGACAAGGTGCCGCCGCGCACCATCACCGCCTGGACCACCCGCTTCCTGGGCATGGTCCGCCTCGGCGCGCAGATCGATGTGCGCGTGGAACGTGTCGCGGTGGACCGCGGTTCGGAGATCGTCGAGGTCTCCTGCCGCATCGACGGCACCCTGGTGATGACCGCCACCGGCCGCATCGCGCCGCCGAAGACGGTCTACGCCTTCCCGGGACAGGGCATTCAGGCCAAGGGGATGGGTCTGGAAGCGCGCACCCGGTCCAAGGCCGCCAAGGAGATCTGGGACCGCGCCGACAAGCACACCCGCGAGGCCCTGGGCTTCTCGATTCTGGCTGTGGTGCGCGACAACCCGACCTACCTCAAGGCGCGGGGCGTCGAATACCGCCACCCGCAGGGCGTGCTGCACCTGACCCAGTTCACCCAGGTGGCCATGGCCACCCTCGGTGTGGCTCAGGTCGCCGAGCTGCGCGAGGCGGGCGCCTTCATCGAGGGCGCGATGCTGGCGGGCCACTCCGTCGGTGAGTACAACGCCCTCGCCGCCGCGGCGGGCGTGCTGCCGCTGAACGCGGTGCTGGAGGTCGTCTTCCAGCGCGGTTCGGCCATGCACGAGCTGGTGCCCCGGGATGCCCAGGGCCGCAGCGACTACCGCATGGCCGCCATCCGCCCCTCGCAGATCGGCATCGCCGACGACGAGGTCATCGGCTGGGTCAAGGGCCTGGGCGAGCAGGCCGGGGAGTTCCTCGAGGTCGTGAACCTGAACCTGCGGGGCGCGCAGTACGCCATCGCGGGCACGGTGAAGGGCATGGAGGCGCTCGAGGACGAGATCGAGCGCCTGCGCGCCGAGACCGGCGGCAAGCGCGCGTTCGTGCTCATCCCGGGCATCGACGTGCCGTTCCACTCCACCGTGCTGCGCGCCGGCGTGCCGGAGTTCCGCACCAAGCTGCTCGACCTGCTGCCCGCGGACCTGCAGCCGGAGCTGCTGATCGGCCGCTACATTCCGAACCTGGTGCCCAAGCCGTTCAACCTGGAGCGCGAATTCGTCCAGGAGATCGCGGATCTGGTGCCGTCCGAGCCGCTGGCCGAGGTGCTGGCGAACTGGGCCGACTGGTCCTCGGAGGCCAAGCGCGTCGAGCTGTGCCGCGTGGTCCTGGTCGAGCTGCTGGCCTGGCAGTTCGCCAGCCCGGTCCGCTGGATCGAGACCCAGGACCTGCTGTTCACCGATGTCGAGCACGGTGGCGTGGGCGTCGAGCGCTTCGTCGAGATCGGTCTGGCCGCGACGCCGACCGTCGCGAATCTGGCGTCGAACACGCTGAAGCTGCCGCAGTTCGGCAACGCCGTGGTCGAGGTGCTGAACATCGAGCGTGAGCGCGGCGTGGTCTACTCGACCGACACCGACCCCGCGCCGGTGGAGGAGCCCGAGGAGACCCCGGCCGAGACCGCCTCCGCCGCACCGGTTCCCGCCGCTGCCGCCGCCCCGGCCCCCGTGGCCGTGCCGACCGGTGGCCCGACCCCGGACGACATCGCGTTCTCCGCCGCCGACGCCACCCGCGTGCTCATCGCGCTGTGGACCAAGCTGCGCATGGACCAGATCGGTCCGGTGGACACCATCGAGGGCCTGTGCGACGGCGTGTCCTCGCGCCGCAACCAGCTGCTCGTCGACCTCGGCGCGGAGCTCTCGCTGGGCGCCATCGACGGCGCGGCCGACGCCGACATGGGCGCGCTGTCCAACACCGTCGACCGCCTGGCCCGCACCTACAAGCCGTTCGGCTCGGTGCTGACCGACTCCATCGGCGACCACCTGCGCAAGGTGTTCGGCCCCTCCGGCAAGCGTCCGGCGGCCATCGCCGACCGGGTCAAGAAGACCTGGGGTCTGGGCGACGGCTGGGCCAGCCACGTCACCGCCGAGGTCTCCCTCGGCACCCGTGAGGGCCAGTCGGTCCGCGGTGGCGACCTGGGCGGCCTGGTCTCGGGCGGGCTGTCCGACAGCGCGTCCGTGGACGCCGCCATCGACGCCGCCGTGCAGTCCGTGGCCGCGCGCCGCGGAGTCGCGGTCTCCATGCCGTCCGCCGGTGGCGGTGCGGGTGGCGCGACCGTCGACGCCGCCGCGCTCGGCGAGTTCACCGAGCAGATCACCGGCCGCGACGGCGTGCTGGCGCAGGCCGCCCGGGTGATCCTGGAGTCCCTCGGCCATGCCGAGCAGGCGTCCGCGCCGGAGGCCACCACCGACACCCTGGTGGATCTGGTCTCGGCCGAATTGGGTTCGGACTGGCCGCGACTGGTCGCGCCCGCGTTCGACGCCAAGAAGGCCGTCCTGATCGACGACCGGTGGGCCTCGGCCCGTGAGGATCTGGCCCGCCTGTGGTTCGGCAACGACGGCTCGCTGCCCGCCGAACCCGCGGTGGACGGCTACCTCGGCGCCGGTGAAGCCGTTGCGGCGCAGGCCACCTGGTGGCGCAACCGCGCCATGAAGGAGGCCCGCTCGGTGCTGGCCGGCGTCTACGGCGCCATCGCCGAGGCCGCGCTCAGCTCGAACGAGCCCGGCGTCTGGTCCTCCGACATCGCCGTGATCACCGGCGCCAGCAAGGGTTCCATCGCGGCGGCGGCCACCGGTCGCCTGCTCGCGGGCGGCGCCACCGTCGTGGTCACCACCTCCTCGCTCAACGACGACCGCCTGAGCTTCTACAAACAGCTCTACCGCGACAACGCCCGCAAGGGCGCGGCGCTGTGGGTGGTTCCGGCGAACATGGCCTCCTACACCGACATCGACGCGCTCATCGACTGGGTCGGCACCGAGCAGGTCGACAATGCCGGTGGCGCGAAGATCCTGGTCAAGGAGGCGATGACCCCCACCCTGCTGCTGCCCTTCGCCGCGCCCCGCGTGGCCGGCGACCTCTCCGACGCCGGCGCGCGCGCCGAGCTGGAGATGCGGGTGCTGCTGTGGTCGGTGGAACGTCTGATCGGCGGCCTGTCCGCCCTCGGCGCCGATCACGACGTGGACGCGAAACTGCATGTGGTGCTGCCGGGTTCGCCCAACCGCGGCATGTTCGGCGGGGACGGCGCCTACGGCGAGTCCAAGGCCGCCCTGGACGCCATCGTCGCCAAGTGGCGCGCGGAGACCTCCTGGTCCGAGCGGGTCACCCTGGTGCACGCGCTGATCGGCTGGGTGCGCGGCACCGGCCTGATGGGCGGCAACGACCCGCTGGTCGAGGCCGTCGAGAAGGCCGGCGTGCAGACCTGGTCCACGCTGCAGATGGCCGACGAGCTGCTCAAGTGGTGCACCTCGCGGGCCCGCGTGGTGACCGCGTCCGGACCGCAGCAGATCGACCTCACCGGTGGTCTCGCCGGCGCCAAGCTGGATCTGCCCGCCCTCGCCAAGGAGGCGCGCGAGCAGGCCGAGGCCGCGGCCGCGGAGTCGGAAGACGCTGACGGCGTGACCATTTCGGCTCTGCCGGCCCCGCCGACCGTGAGCTCCAAGCTGGTCGCCCCCGAATGGGGTTCGGTCACCGCCGATCTCGACGACATGGTCGTCATCGTCGGCGCCGGCGAGCTCGGCCCCTACGGTTCGGCGCGCACTCGCTTCGAGATGGAGGTCTCCGACCAGCTCTCCGCCGCGGGCGTGCTGGAGCTGGCCTGGACCACCGGTCTGGTCACCTGGGAGAACGACCCCAAGCCGGGTTGGTACGACACCGAATCCGGTGAGTACGTCGAGGAATCCGAGCTGGCCGACCGCTACCACGACACCGTGGTGGAGCGCTGCGGCGTGCGCCGCTACGGCGACGACGGGGCCATGATCGACAACGCGGCCCCGCTGCTCACCTCGGTGTTCCTGGACAAGGACCTGACCTTCGTGGTCAACAGCGAGGCCGAGGCGCGCGCCTTCTTCTCCGCCAACCCGGAGCAGACGGTCGTCACCCCGGTCGCCGGAACGGGCGACTGGCAGGTGACCCGCAAGGCGGGCACCGAGATTCGCGTGCCCCGCAAGGCCAAGCTGACCCGCACCGTGGGCGGCCAGATCCCCACCGGCTGGGACCCCACCAAGTGGGGCATCTCCGCCGACATGGCGAGCTCGGTCGACCGGGTGGCGTTGTGGAACATCGTCTGCACCGTGGACGCGTTCCTGAGCTCCGGCTTCAGCCCCGCCGAACTGATGAGCTGGGTGCACCCGGCCATGGTGGCCAACACCCAGGGCACCGGTATGGGCGGCATGTCGTCGATGCGCTCGCTCTACATCGACAACCTGCTCGGTGAGCCGCACGCCAACGACATCCTGCAGGAGGCCCTGCCCAACGTCGCGCTGGCGCACGTGGTGCAGAGCTACGTCGGCTCCTACGGCGGCATGATCCACCCGGTCGCGGCCTGCGCGACCGCGGCGGTCTCCGTCGAGGAGGGTGTGGACAAGATCAAGCTCGGCAAGGCCGACCTGGTGGTGGCCGGCGGCTACGACGATCTCGGCATCGAGGGCATCGTCGGCTTCGGCGACATGTCCGCCACCGCCGACTCGGCCGCCATGTCCGCCAAGGGCATCAGCGACCGCTACTTCTCCCGCGCCAACGATCGCCGCCGCGGCGGCTTCATCGAATCGCAGGGTGGCGGCACGGTGCTGCTGGCCCGCGGCTCGGTCGCGCTGGAGATGGGTCTGCCGGTGCTGGGTGTGGTCGCGTTCGCGCAGTCCTTCGCCGACGGCGTGCACACCTCGATCCCCGCTCCGGGCCTGGGCGCCCTGGGCGCGGGCCGCGGTGGCCCGGAGTCCAAGCTGGCCAAGGAACTCGGCAAGCTGGGCGTCAGCGCCGACGAGATCGCGGTCATCTCCAAGCACGACACCTCCACCGCCGCGAACGATCCCAACGAGTCCGAGCTGCACGAGCGGCTCGCCACGGCGATCGGGCGCTCGGAAGGCGCTCCGCTGTTCGTGGTTTCGCAGAAGACCCTCACCGGTCACGCGAAGGGCGGCGCGGCGGCGTTCCAGATGATCGGCCTGTGCCAGGTGCTCGCGCAGGGCGTCATCCCGCCCAACCGCAGCCTCGACTGCGTGGACGAGAAGATGGCCCAGTACCCGCACCTGGTGTGGCTGCGCGAGGCGCTGACCGTGGGAGATCGCTTCCCGCTCAAGGCCGGTCTGGTCACCTCGCTCGGCTTCGGTCACGTCTCCGGCCTGGTCGCCATCGTGCACCCGCAGGCCTTCGTGGAGGCCATCGCCGACGCCGAGGCGCGAGAGGCGTACCAGCGCAAGGCCGAAGAGCGGCAGCTCGCGGGCCGGCAGCGCTTCGCCGAGGCGATGTGCGGTGGCGCACCGATGTACGAGCGGCCCGCCGACCGCCGCCTGGGCGGCGACGGCACCCCGGCCAAGCGGTCGCGGCAGCTCGAGGCCGACATGCTGCTCTCGCAGCAGGCGCGGCTGGGCTCCGACGCCGTCTACGTGGCGGTGCCGAAGGGACCGGCCTGCCGGTAACCCGATGAAGGACCGGCCTGTCGGCCAGTAGCTCCCGGCAGGTCTGACACGGCGGGTTCGTGTCCTGTGCGCCGCGCGACACAGGACGCGAGCCCGCCGTTCCATGTCAAGGGAACGCGCGAGCCTACGGTGGCGTAGGTCCCGCTGGTATGTTCGCAGCCAATTCGACTGCACTACGAGGAATCTAGGAGTCCCGCACTGTGACGATCCTGGGTATCGGCCTGGACTTGGTCACCATCTCCGAGTTCGCCGAGCAAATGGAACGCACCGGAACCACCATGCTCCGGGAGAGTTTCACCGCTGGGGAGCGGCGCTATTGCCAAAGCAAGGGCACCGACCCGGCCCGCAGCTACGCCATCCGCTGGGCCGCCAAGGAGGCGGTCATCAAGGCGTGGGCGTCATCCCGCTTCGCCCGCAGCCCGCAGATCGGCGACAACCCGTATCCGCTGATCGAGGTCGTCAACGACGCCTGGGGCCGGCCCAGCATCAAATTGCACGGGCTGGCAGCGGAATTCCTGCCGCGGGTGCGAGTTCACCTGTCGCTCACCCACGATGGCGACACCGCCGCCGCCATGGTGGTGCTGGAGGATCCGGGCGAGATCGCCGATCTGATCCGCGACTGACGCGGTTCGCGGGTGCGCGCTACTCCGGATCGAAGGTGGTGCGCTGCCCGCCGGATCGCGATTCCTTCTCCGCGATCAGCAGATACGCCACCATGAGGCGCTTGAGCTCGGCGACGGCGTCCTCGTGGGCCAGGCCGTCCTGCACCGAGAAGTTCAGCATCGAGTACACGACGTGCACCAGCACCTGCGCCATCATGGAGCGGCGGCCGCGCGGGGTGCGCGGCATCAGCGGGCGCAGCATCTGCGAAACCGCTTCCGCGAACTCCTTTTCGTGGATCGCGCCGGTGGCCCGGGTGGAGGGCGTGGACTGCATGGCCAGCCACACCTCGCGCCGCGACGGGTCGGTCATCCACAGATCCGCCAGGTGATCGACGAGCTGGGTCATGTGCCGCAGCCAGTCCATGGACGGGATCTCGCCGTGGAAGTCGGCCAGCTCCTGCGAAACCGCCACCAGGTCTTGACGATTCAGCTCGCAGACGATGACGTACTTGTTGGCGAAGAACTGGTAGAGCGTGCCGATCGGCACCTCCGCGCGGGCCGCGACCTCTTCGCAGGTGAACGATTCGAAGCCGACCTCGACCAGTAATTCGCGGGAGGCCTGCAACAGGGCGTCGAACTTGCGTTTCGATCGTTCCTGCGTCGGGCGGCGACGAGGCATCAGCTCTTGTGGGTCGTCCTGCAGCTCCAACGCAGGGTCCGGTCGTCGCGTCGACCTGGTTCCCGTGCGTGCTTCCACGTTCAACAGCCTACGGGTTACGACACGCGCATGACACGCTGCGGTAGTTCGTGTGTCACCGAATCCGACCCATCCGAGCCGCTGTCGGCTCCGAAGAATCATCGCAGCTGCCTCTCAGCTGCGGTTCTTCGCTGAAAGGGGCCCGGCCTCTTTCGAACCCGGTTCGTCCTCGGTTCTCCTCTCTCGACCTCGTGATCCTCGCCTGTACGTCGACGTTGGAAGGCTGATTGTGGTTGCTGCTACCCCTGTTCGTACCGCGGTGACGCTGGGCGTCGCCACCGAGCGCGGCACGGTCCGCGCCGTGGCCCTCGCCGACACGGGCGACAAGCTGACCGAGCGCGTGGTGCTCGAGCGCGTCCTGCCGATCGGCGGAGATGCGAAGGCCGACTTGGCGGTCGCGGTGGAGACGGCGCTCGAGGACATCGCCGACAAGATCGGCGCGGATCGGGAGATCATCGGCGCGGCCGTCACCTACCGTGACGCCGCCGAACGCCGCGCCATCGTCACCAAGCTGGCCGCCGGCCCCTGGCACGACGCCTCGCTGGTGTCCGCCAAGGCGGCGCATTTGGCGGTGGCGCGCGCCATGACCTGGGTGGACGAGTTCGAGGACCTCGCCATCTGCGAGGTGGTGCCCGGCTTCCAGGCGTTCTCCCTCATCTCGCCGGACCGCGCCCGCGTGCTCGCCGCGGTGACGCTCACCGGCGGCGCGGCCACCGACGACGCCATGCGTTCCGCGGTCACCGCCGCCTGGGACCAGTTCGACGCGGCCGGGGTAAAGCCGGACGCCGTGGTGCTGATCGGTTCCGCCGCAACCGAATCCGCGGTGGTGGCGGCGCTGGAATCCGGTTTCGGCGCACCCGTGATCCCCTGCCAGGTGGCGGCGGCCGCCCCGGCCCTCGGCGCGGCGCTGACCGCACTGCCCGAGGCCGAGTTCGCCGGCGAGGTGGCCGAGCGCATTCGCCGGGCCCGCGGTTCCGCGGCACTGTTCGCGGCGGCCAGCGTGCTGGCGGGCGGGCTGGTGGTGGGCGGCGTCCTCGCCTCCGGCAGCGATTCCAAGAAGGTGCCCGAGCCCGTCCTCACCGATTCCCGGGTCACCGCCGACGGGCGCAATGGCGGCGAGCACCGCATGAGTGACGCGGCCGTCCCCGGCCCGGACTCGGGTTCCGCCATCGGGACCGACGGCCTGCCCGTCGGCCCGGTCGCCCCGGCGGAAGGCGCGGTCCCGAATCCGGACCAGCAGCAAGCGACCGAGTTGCAGCCCGGTGATGTGGTGACCGTCGACCCGGCCACCCTGAACTGGGGTCCGGCTCGTTCCGGCGGGAAGCCGCGGCCACTGATCAAGGCCGATCCGGAGCCCGCGATGGCCTCGAGCCCGGAGTCGATCATCCCCGCCCCGACCCGCACGGCCGGCGCCCCGGGCGAATCCGGCTTGTTCCCCGGCGAACTCGCACCGCCGCCGTTGGGCACCGAGGAGTTCTCCTCCTGGTGGGACAACCACTGGCGCATGATGCTGCAGTGGGCCGCCCAGATGATGCCCAAGGTCTAGCGGCCTGACGCCCACGTCCAGCTCTGACGTGACGAACCCCGGTCCGCATCGCGGGCCGGGGTTCGCTGTGTTCGGCGGCGGTTCCAGCTGGTCTCGCCTAGACCGAAAGGTCGCGGCGGAGCTTCGCTACGTGGCCGGTGGCCTTCACGTTGTACTGCGCCACCTCGACCTTGCCGTTCTCGTCGATCAGGAAGGTGGAGCGGATGACGCCGGTCACCTTCTTGCCGTACATCATCTTCTCGCCGAAGGCGCCGTACGCGGACAGCGTCTCCTTCTCCGGATCCGACAGCAGCGGGAAGGTGAGCTGTTCGGTGTCGCGGAACTTGGCCAGCTTGGCCGGTTTGTCGGGGGAGATGCCGATGACGTCGATGCCCGCGCCGTCGAGATCGGCCAGGTTGTCGCGGAAATCGCAGGCCTGCTTGGTGCAGCCCGGAGTGCTGGCGGCCGGGTAGAAGTACACGATCACCTTGCGGCCGCGGTAGTCCGACAGCGAGACGTCCTTGCCGTCGGCGTCGGGCAGGGTGAAGGCGGGCGCGGTGTCCCCGGGACTGAGTCGGTGATTCTCGGTCATGCCGCCACGCTAGTCGACGGGCTCGAGCCGGTGTTGGCGATACACTCTCGGCAGGTCGGCTCGCCTGCGCGTGCGTCGCGCGAGAGCGGCCCCGATTCGACGGCGCCGCGGATTCCGCGCGGCTTTTCAGACAGGAGTGTGACGTGGCGAGAGATACCGAAGCGATCGAGCGGGAGATCGAGGCCGCACGCAACCGGCTCGCGAGCACCCTCGACGAGCTGGCGGTACGCGCCGACCCCCAGCGGCTGGCGGACAATGCCAAGCAGTCCCTGGTGGCCAAGGTGAACGAGCCGAAGATCAAGTACACCCTGATCGGCGCGGGCGCCTTGATCGCGACCCTGGTCGTGGTGCGGATCTTCCGCCGCTGAGCGGCAGCCGAACCCGGGGGACAGCCCCCAAGCCCGAACACGAATGTGGCCCGGTCCCATTGGACCGGGCCACATTTCTGTGTGCCGAAGACAGCTGTGGCTCTCTGCGTCGAGCACAGCTGTGGCCCGGTCCATCGGACCGGGCCACGGGTCTCCATGGGGTTTCAGGGGTTTACCCCTGAGAGTCCCGAGAGTTGGGTCTTTCTCAGACCGTCGGGCAAGCCATGCCGGTGCCGTCCGGGTCCAGGTGCGGGCTGTAGCCGGGCTGGCCGCGGAACAGCGGAGCGGCGCCGGCGGCACGAGCCTGGTCGCAGTTCTGGTACACGGGGCCGCCGGCGGAGCCGGTCTGGGTGAGACCCGCGGAGCCGGTGGCGGCCGAACCGGTGTCGATGGCGGAGGATCCGGTACCGGCGGATCCGGTGATGACATCGGCGCTGGCGACGGCGGTCTGGGCTGCGATGGTCGTCAGGCCCGCGACGCTGGCGGTGACGAGTAGCCGGCGAACGTTCATGTATTCCTCAATGTCGGCGCGGTAAGGGTTAGCTTGGCCGAGTGTTCTGGCGCAACGTTGCATTGTCAACCGGATGAGCTATTCAACGAGGTGAATTAGGGGATTTGCCCCGAATGCCGGAACCTCTTCTGCCACTATGTGTCTCATTCGTCCTGACTGAAATGCGCTCGGGCATTGACGATTTCCGCCAGAACTACGCAAATCGAACGGTCAGTACTGTACCGAAGGTTGCATGCCGAGGGTGGCACGGATACTCCGTGAACTTCCTGAGGATCGCCATGGTGTCCATGTCAACTATTTCTCGATACTATGGATGCCATGACGCGCTGGCTGACCGATGAGGAACAGACGACCTGGCAGTCCTTCATCCGCATGCGGCAACGCCTGGACTCGGCGATCGCCGCCGGACTGACCCGGGACGGGCTCTCCTTCTCCGACTACGAAGTGCTGGTCGCCCTGTCCGCGGCCGGTGGCCAGTTGCGCGCCAAGGAACTCGGCGCGGAGATCTGCTGGGACAAGAGCCGCCTGTCCAAGCATCTGTCCCGCATGGCGACCCGCGGCCTGGTCGACCGCTGCCAGGCCGCCGACGACGCCCGCGGCCGCGAGATCCGGCTCACCGACGCGGGCCGCACCGCCCTCGAGGCCGCCGCGCCCAACCATGTCGAGCTGGTGCGACGCCTGTTCATCGACGAGATGACCGCCGAGGAGGCGAAGGCCGTACGCTCGCTGGCCGACCGCGTGGTCGCCGAGGTCGAGAGCGCGGACGTCGAAGGGATCGGCTAGTCCGCGGGTTTCTCGAACTGCGCGCGCTTCCAATCGCCGAACGGCTCGTCGCGTTCCCGCACGGCCTCGCGGAAACCGGCGGTGGCCGAGCGCAATTGGAAGGCGTAGCCCTCGCGGGTGTGCCGCGAGATCCCGTCGAACACCGTGCTGACCATGCCGGAATTGGCCACGCCCTGGTTGAGCAGCGCGCTGTTGAGCGCCAGCTTCGCCATCACCAGCTGGTTGATCGGCACCATCGAAATGCGTTCCAGCAGTTCCTCGGTGCGCGCGTCCAGTTCGTCGGCGGGCGGGGCCTCGATGGCCAGGCCCCATTCGAGCGCCTGCTTGCCGCTGAGGCTGTCGCCGGTGAACAGCAGGCGCTTGGCGCGCTGATCGCCGACGCGGTGCGCCCACATGCCCGCCGCCGGGATACCCCAGGTGCGGGTGGGCGGGTAGCCGAAGCGGGCGTCGTCGGCGCAGATGATCTGGTCGGCGAACAGCGCGATATCGGTGCCGCCCGCGATGGCGAAGCCGTGCACCTTGGCCACGGTCGGCTTGTCGGCGTGCAGCAGGCTGGCGAAGCCGCGGTTGAAGCGCGACATCATGGCGTAGTCGACCATGGGATCCCAGGTGGCCCACGGATTGTGGTTGCGCGCCTGCACGACCGGATCGAGCACGGTGCCCTCGGTGGGCCGGCTGCCCTCGGCCGGTTCGAAGCTGTTCTCCGCGAAGATCGACAGGTCGTAGCCGCCGCAGAAGCCCTTGCCGCGGCCACTCACCACGATGACGTGCACTCGCGGATCCAGGTCGGCGCGCTCGACGGCCGCGGCCAGTTCGATCGGGGTGTCGGCGGTGATGGCATTGCCGCGCTCGGGCCGGTTGAAGGTGATGCGCGCGATCCGCCCGGTCACCTCGTAGGTCAGGGTGCGCCCGGTGTACTCGTTCACCGGTTCCGGGCGGCCCGCGAACAGCGAGTCGTCGCCGCCGGTCAGGTCATCGCGCCAGGCGGCCGGGCGGGTGCCGGCGTGGTTCTCATGGTCGGGGGACACTCAAGCAGTGAACCCTGGTTCATTTCTTGCTGTCAAGAGTCCGCGGCCGACCGGTCTTCGGCTACTCCCACGGCTTGACCGGCGGTTTCACCCACAGGATCTTCTCGTCCGCGTGATCGCGCACGGCCGCCGGATGTCCCGGATTCCGGGCCGCCCACGCGTCCTTCTCGCCGAGCAGCCGGGCCACCACCTGCCAGGTCTCCTCGGTGCTGGGCGGGTTCGTCGCCGCCGCCCGGGCCAGCTTCCGCCGCTGCGCCACCGGCAACTCCAGCAATTCGTCGCCGCTGATCCCCCGCGCCCAGACATACGCGGCCAGCCGCCGAGCCTTCTCCTCGCGGCTGCGGCTGGCGTGATCGGAATGTGCGTAGTCGGCCATATCTTCCTCGAACTCCGCGCAACCTCGCAGGTCGCGGGCCATGACACACCGACCCTACCGGAGTCGCGGCCCTCGATCGCCGCGTGCTCGAGCCCTCGCTCCCGGCCCGCGTCGTCGGCGCCGAGTGGTGACGCCGACGTCCTGCTCGGCGAGGCGCCGGCGGCAGCGCCAGGGGCTGCGGGGTAGGGCTGCCGATGTCGCCTGGTGTCGCGCGCCGCCCGTCTCGGTGGCGCCGGCGTCTCCGCCCGCGCGGGTTGTGCACACGTCGGGGTGGTGTCGTGCTGCCTCGCGGCCCGGGTGGTGCTGCTCGCGCTGTGTCCCGACTCCGTGAATTCTGCCGAGTAGCAGCGGTTTTGCGGCTACCGTTGGTCGCATGCCGGAGACCGTGCGCATCGATGATCTGGTCGTTTCCCGGGCGACGCCGGGGGAGTGGGCCACCGTGGTGGAGTGGGCCGCCGCCGAGGGCTGGAATCCCGGGCGGCGGGATACCACGTCGTATTTCGCGCAGGATCCCGGCGGGTTCTTCCTGGGGCGGGTGAACGGGGAGCCCGCGACCGCGGTGTCGGTCGTCAATTACGGCGCGGACTACGCCTTCCTGGGTTTCTATCTGGTGCGGCCGGAGCTGCGCGGGCGTGGATTCGGGCTGGCTACGTGGGAAGCCGGGTTGAAGCACGCGGGAAACCGGGTGGTCGGACTGGACGGGGTGCCCGCGCAGCAGGGCAACTATCGGCGCAGTGGATTCGAACTCGCCTACAGCAGTGCGCGATTCATCGGCGTGCCACGACTGCCGTTGCCCGACGACACGGTCACCGCGCTCGCCCCGGAGGATGCGGTCGAGCTGCTCCCGTACGACTCCGCGTGTTATCCGGCGGACCGCCCGGCGTTTCTCACCGCCTGGCTCGACGAGCCGGGGCATCGGACCTTCGCGCGCATCGTCGACGGCACGCTCACCGGATACGCCGTCCTGCGCCCGGCCCGGGACACGCTGCGGGTCGGCCCCTTGTTCGCGGATACGCCCGCCGACGCGCGCCAACTGCTGGCGGCGCTGGCCGCTCACGCGGCGGGAATGCCGCTGGCGGTGGATGTTCCGCTGATCAATGAGCCCGCGGTGGGCCTGATGGAGGAGGCCGGTCTGACGCCGAGCTTCGAGACCGCGCGCATGTACACCGGGCCGGTGCGTGATTACCGCCTGGACCGGGTGTTCGGCGTCACCACCCTCGAACTCGGCTGAGTTCCACGCGGATCGGTCACCAGGCCGAGGGGCGCACGCGGCCGGGTGTGACCACGCGCGCGAGGGCATTGCGCAGCTCGAGCGTCGCCGGGATCCCGAGCGTCGCCGCCCACCGCTCGGTGAACCCGGCCGCGGCGGCATCGGCGGCGCGGGTGCACGCCCAGCCGCGTTCGGTGAGCGTGATGAGTTTGGCGCGCGCGTCGGTGGGGTGTGGATTGCGCCGCGCGTAGCCCTTTTTGACGAGTTCGTCGACCAGTTGGCTGGCGGCCTGCTTGGTCACGCCCAGGTGCTCGGCGATCTCGACCACCGTCGCACCGGCGGGCGCCATCCGCACGAAGGCGAAGCCGTGGGTGGGCCGGATGTCGGTGAATCCGGCTGCCACGCAGCCGTTGTGGATGGCATCGGTCACTTCGGCGGCGGCCGCGAGCAACAGCAGCGGTAGGTCCTGTGCGTGTCCGGGCATGTCTGGAATCTTGGCACTTGACAGAGTAGTCAACAAGCTTGACTATATAGTCAACCTGCTTGACCAAAGGAGAGTGCAATGCCTGCCATTCATGCCGCCGATATCCAGTCCCACGAGATGCACGGTTCCCGCTTCACCCCGTTGATTCGTCCCGCTGTCGGCAGTAGCGAGTTGTGCGTCTGGCGGGTCGAGATCGCGCCCGCCACCCAGGGCGTCGCGCACCGCATCCACCGCGAGGAGGCGTTCGTCGTGCTCGCGGGCTCGATCACGTTGACCATCGAGGGGGAGCCGGCGCGGCTGGCCGCCGGTGACGCGGCCGTGGCTGCGGCGGGATCGGTCATCCGCCTGGACAACCCGGCCGACCTGGCCGCCGAAGTGCTGGTCACCGCGCCCGTCGGCTTCACCGGCGAACTGCTCGACGGCACCGTCGTGAACCCGCCCTGGGTGAACTGATCACGGCCCCCGCCCGCTGATCGGGACGCGCGCCTTCCCCCGCGTTTCTGACACGTGTTCTAATTTGGAAGATCAAACCAGGTAGGGGAGGCATCATGACCGCGTTCTTCACTCGGGCGGACGGTCGCTACACGGCGACCCGCATGGCGGTCAGCGCCTGGTCTTCCAGCCAGCTCGCGGGCACCGCCGTCTGCGGGCTGCTGGCCCACGAGCTCGAAACCCACAGCCCCGGTCCCGAGTTCGTGCCCGCCCGCTTCACCGTCGATATGTTCAGCCCCGTCCTGAACGAGCCGATCGAACTGCGCAGCTCGATCGTCCGCGACGGCAACCGCATTCGCGTGGTCGACGCCTCGATCGTCCAGCACGACCAGATCCGCGCTCGCGCCACCGCCCAGTTCCTGATCGCCTCGGCCGAGCCGCCCGGCGAGATCTGGCAGCCCACCGCGGAATCGCCGGTCCCGGAGCAGCGGCTCGACCGTCCCGAGGGCGCGCCGCCGCTGTTCAAGTCCGGATCCGCCGACTGGACCCACGATTTCGCCTCGGGCGTGAACCCGCACCGCAAGGCCGCCTGGAACAATGTCCCGGCCCTGATCGAGGGCGAGGCCATCACCCCGTTCGAGCGCGCGGCCTTCGCCGCCGACACCACCAACCTGGTGTGCAACTGGGGCACCGCGGGCGTCGGCTACATCAATACCGATGTCACCATGACCCTCTCGCGCCTGCCGGAGGGCCCGGAGATCGGCGTGCACGCCCTGGACCACGTGTCCGCGAACGGCATCGCCGTCTCCACCGCCACCCTCTACGACCGCACCGGCGCGCTCGGCGTCTGCACCATCACCGCCCTGTCCAACGCGCGCCGCATGGTCGACATGGCGGCGTTCGCCGAACGCCAGCAGCTTCCGCTTCCCGCGAACTGACCCGCCCGGCCGACCGGCGGCGGGGTCAGGCCCGGGTCGGTTCGCCCAGCAGTTCGCGGCTCAGCAGGGTGGCCCCGGCGACGGCGCCGGGCATGAGGAACACCGCCACCACCGGGATCAGGAAGGCCGCCGCGAGCGGAGCGCCGAAGCCCCAGGCCACGGTCTTGCGGGACCGCAACAGGGCCATCTGCTGGTTCAGGTGCACTCCGCGCCGTTGCAGCGCAACCGAAGTCAGCTCCTGGGTCAGGAAGAATCCGGTGACGAACACCGCCAGTACGGGAATCACCGTCTGCCCGATGACGGGCACGAATCCCAGGACGAACAGCAGCACCGCCCACAGCATGGCCCGGACCAGGATGCGCGCGCTGTCCCGCACGGACACCCACAACTCGACCCACCAGGCCAGGCCCGATTCGGGCGCGGTCCCGTCCGGCGAGACCGACCGGTCGACCCGCTCGGAGATCACGTCATAGAACGGCGATCCGATCAACAGGGTCACCGCGGTGAAGGTCAGCGCCGCCACCAGCACCGTCAGCCCGATCAACGCCACCGTCAGCGCGCCGCGGAACAACCCCAGCCAAGGACTCGGCCACCCATCCGCGAACGGTGTCAGCGTCTCGGTCACATCCCCGCCCCAGGCGATCACCCCGACCAGCGCCGCCCCGTAGATCACCAGCGTGATCAGCGCGGGCACCAGTCCCAGCCCATACTCCCGGCGATGCCGGGCCACCCACCGCTGTCCCGCCAAGAACTGGGCAAATCCCATCCCGAAATCGCGCATGCCGGAACGATACTGGCTGCTTGACGATGCCCGTCGCCGCGATCTAGGTTCGGCGAATGCCCGTCGATCAGGACAGCAGCGGATACCGCTGGACCGACGTGCCCGCGACCGGGTTGCGCGATGCGATGGCCGAGGCGCTGGGCGCGTTCCCCCGCCGGACCGTCGACCCGGCGGGCCGCAAGCCCGCCGCGGTGCTGATCGCGATCGTCGATCGCGGTGCGGACCAAGGCATCTGGCTGACCGAGCGCGCGCCGAGCCTGCGCGCCCACGCCGGCCAGCTGGCCCTCCCCGGCGGCCGGCTCGACCCGGGCGAGGACCCGCAAGCCGCGGCCCTTCGCGAACTCCACGAGGAACTGGGCATCGCCCTGCCCCGCTCGGCCGTCCTCGGCCTGCTCGACGACTACCCGACCCGCTCCGGCTACCTGATGACCCCCGTCGTGGCCTGGGTCGGCGCCCCGCCACCACTCACCCCGAACCCCGCCGAAGTGGCCGTCGTGCACTGGATCCCGCTCTCCGAACTCGACGTCGCCCCCCGCTTCGCCACCGTCCCCGGTTCCGACCGCCCCACCATCCAACTCCCGATGCTGGGCGGCCACCTACACGCCCCGACCGCCGCGATCCTCCACCAATTCCGCGAGGTGGTCCTACACCGTCGCCCCACCCGCGTCGACCACCTGGACCAGCCCCGCTTCGCGTGGGAATAGCCGCGCCGGTTGTTCCGGGCCTGCGCCCCTTGATTACTCGGCTCGGCGGCTGGTGAAGTCGAAGGGGCCGCCGTCGATGCCCCAGGAGATGATCTTTTCCGGCTGGATGCGGATGATGGCGCGTTCCTGGGGCGGGAAGGGGGGCTCGACGTCTTCGAGGGTCTCGGCGGTGCCGCGGACCTCGACGCCGCGGATCATGTACGGGTCCAACGAGACCTGTTCGTCGACAACGAATGACACTCGGCTGCCGGCCTGGATGTTGCGGTACTTGCGCGTGGCGACCATCCGCATGCCACCGATGTCGATCGTCCCGTCCTCGTTCACCCGGTAGCTGGTCGGGTTGTTCTGCACGATTCCGTCGGGCGACACGGTGGCCAGCCGGCCGAGCCCGGCCTCGGCGAGGAACTTCTGTTCGTTGATGGTGAAGCTCATGTCGATTACTCCTCGTTGGTTTCTCGTAATCTAGCATCGCTAGATTCTGGAGCAACGGTAACACTCGCGGGCGGCCTTGTCTAGCACTGCTAGATTCGCGTCCGTCCGGGTGTTCGTTAGTCCGTCATTAGAGATTGATTCGTCGCCGGCGGGAGCCTTTGTGCACACCTCCTCACCAGCGCAAGGAACCTCAATGAACATCAAGACCACCGCCGCCGCGGCCCTGGCTCTCGGTGCGGCCGCGAGCCTGTTCGCCCTGCCGTCCGCGCAGGCCGAGACGCTCACCAACTGCGATGTCGACAAGGCCGCTCTCGCCCTCAATGGTGAGGAGCCCGAGGTCTTCACCGCCATCAACAAGATGCGCACCGACGCGGGTCTGCAGGCGCTGACCTACAGCGAGACCATGGCCCGCCCGTCCGAGTGGGCCAGCAATGACAGCGCGAATCGCGGTGTGGCACCGGCCAACCACGTGGACTCGCTGGGTCGTGACATCAAGACCCGGTTCGCCCAGTGTGGTGTTCCGGCGAACTCCGCCAAGATCGCGGAGATCAACTACTACGGCACCAATGCCACCCCGTCCGACGCCATGAACTGGTGGAAGAACTCGCCCACGCACAAGGCCATCATCCTCGACGGCGCACTGCAGAACGTCGGTGTCTCGGTGATCTACAAGAACGGAAAGCAGTTCTGGACGGTCACTTTCAACGCCGAAGGGACCCCGATCGGCAACGGCACCCACGTGAACTTCACCGAAACCCGCTCCAACCTGACCGGTGCTCAGCACCAGGCGGAATTCGACAAGCTGACCGCCGCCGGCTACCGGCTCACCGACATCACCGCCACCAGCGGCAGCGATCCCCGCTACTCCAGCACCTGGGTGCTGAACGACGGCCGCGCCTGGCAGGCCCGCCACGGCCTGACCTCCGCCGAATACCAGGCGACCTTCGACCAGCTGAAGGCGCAGGGCTACCGCCCGACCCTGGTGAACGGCTACGAGGTCAACGGTTCCTCCCGCTTCGTCGCCATCTGGGAGAAGGCCGACGGCCGCGCCTGGGAAGCCCGCCACGACATCGACCTCGCCACCTACAACACCACCGCAACCCAACTCGCGAACCAGGGCTACAAACTGGAGCACCTGAGCAAGTACCTGGTGAACGGCACGATGCGCTACGCCGCCATCTGGACCAAGTAACCACCACTGACCAGGGTCGGTGCGACGGGGTGCGCACCGGCCCTCCCGTCTGCCCGGGTCCGAGGCGAGCGCGGACGGTCTGCGTGAGAATGATCGGATGGAGTCGATCGAGCGGGCCGAGACGCCTCGGATTGCCGGCGAGCGCGAGACGCTCGCCGGTTTTCTCCAGTTTCAGCGAGATACCTTGGCGTGGAAGTGTTCAGGGCTCTCGGCTGCCCAATTGCGGCGGCGGGCGGTGCCACCGTCCGAGCTGTCGCTACTCGGGCTCGTGCGTCATCTGACCGACGTGGAGCGCGGGTGGTTCGCCCGCACGCTCGGGGGTGCGGACGCGCCGGCCCTCTACTGGGGCGCCGAGCGGTCCGAGGATGTGGACTTCGAGGTCGAAGACGCGGAGGTGGATGAGGCGTTTCGGTTGTGGCGCGAGGAATGCGCTCGCTCGCGGGAGATTGTGGACGGCTGTGAGTCACTCGACACGGTCGGCGATCACCAGTCCGGTGCTGACGGCTACAGCGCGCGCTGGATTCTCACGCACATGATCGAGGAGTACGCGCGCCACAACGGCCACGCCGACCTGCTTCGCGAACGGCTCGACGGTCGGACAGGGGAATAGGGCGATCGCGGATTCGCTCCGAGGTTCGACCATGTCGTTCTCGCAGGCCTCATGCCCGCACAGGCGATCTGACCGACCTGGTTGCGGGCGCCCCGGGCATCGGTCTTCGAGTACGGTTGACTGGTTCCGAATGTTGCTGGGGCACAGAACCGCTGGGGGCCTTCATGTCTGCGCTGGGACGACCGGGCTGGGTTCTCGGCGGCCGCTACCGGTTGATCGAGAAGCTGGGCAGTGGCGGGTTCGGGACGGTGTGGAAAGCGCGCGACGAGCGGTTGCGGGTGGATGTCGCGGTGAAGGAAGTGCTGCTCCCGCAGGCCGAGTCGAGCGAGCAGCACGCCGAGCGGGTCGCGCGCGCCGAACGTGAGGCCCGCAATGCGGCTCGGCTGCGCGACCATCCGAATATCGTCGGTGTCCTCGATGTCGTCACCGACGGCGGGACGCCGTGGATCGTCATGAGCCTGGTGTCCGGCCGATCCTTGAAGCAGCGACTCGACACCGACGGGCCGGTGGACGTCGCGGAAGCCGCCACCGTCGCCGCCGCGTTGTTGCAGGCCCTGCGAGCCGCTCATGAGGCCGGCGTGGTCCACCGCGACGTCAAACCGGGCAATATCCTGCTCGCCGCCGGCGGCGAGGTGCTGCTCACCGATTTCGGAACCGCCCGCCACCACTCCGATCACACGCTGACCGCCAAGGAGACGCTCATCGGTTCGTTCGAGTACATGGCGCCCGAACGCATCGACGGCGACGACACGCCCGCCGGTGACCTGTACGCCCTCGGCGTCACGCTCTACCACGCGGTGGAGGGTGTTTCCCCGTTTCGTCGCGACACCATTCACGGAACCATGAAAGCGGTGATGTTCGGCGCGGTTCCCGCGCCGACACGCGCCGGGCACCTCGGTCGGCTCATCACCCGGCTGATGGACCGACGGCCCGAATCGCGTCCCGCCATCCCGCACGCCCTGGCGATGCTCAGGGACCGGACACCGACGGACGTCGCACCGAAACCGGAAGTCCCCAAGGAGAATTCACGTTCATCGGGCACCGGTCGCAGGCGCGGTGAGGTCGGCCAGTTGCTGGCCCGGGCCCGTGATCATCAGAAGCGCGGCGATATCGGCGAAGCCGAACGGCTACTCCGGCAAGCCGCGGCGATGAACGACACCATCTCCATGTCCTTCCTGGCGCGACTGCTCGAGAATCGCGGTGCCCGCGCGGAAGCCGAACGCTGGTACCGGCGGGCCGCCGAGCGCGGCGACACGCTCTCGATGCAGACCCTGGGCCATATGTGCATGAAGGCCGGCGATCTCAGCCAGGCGGCCTACTGGTACCGCCGCTACATCGACAATGGCCACGTTCTCGGAAAAGTCCACCTCGCAACGGTTCACGAGGCCCGAGGCGAGGACGATCGAGCCGAACTCCTCTACCGCGAGGTGGAACAAGACGGCGACATGGTCGCGCTGAAAGCCCTGGGGGATCAATGGAAATCCCTCGGCCGCACAGACGCCGCGAAACGCGTCTACCGCAAATCGGCCGAAGCCGGGTACGCCCCGGCGAAGGCCGCACTCGGGAGCCTGACCTCGCAATAACCAATTCTGGTGCGCCATCAGGGACTCGAACCCCGAACCCGCTGATCGAGAGTTCTCGTCAATGTGCAGGTAGTGCACGGATTCCCACATGGGGTTCGTTGTTCGGGATCAAGTCGAGTAGCCGGTTTTCCTGCGTCGACGTGCGTGAAATCGCTCGTAGCGGCTCTGAGAGTTTGGGGAATTCTTGGTGCCGGGGTCGTTTCCCCGGCACTGTCGGTGCCTGCGGCGAATCGCGGCCAACTGATCTTCCAAGCACTGATGTCCGACAACCTCTGACCGCTCTCCATGAGCTAGTTCAGTCAGCTCCCCCGGTCGAGATGATCCCGGACGGCGGACCGTCCCGCTCCGCGAGCCGCCCGGGTCGCGGCATGAGCGTGCGCTCTGCACCGCACCAGGCTCCGAGTGACGCTCTCAGCTGGTTTTCTTGACGGGAGGCAGGTACTTGCCGAGGGTTGCGGGATCCTGGGCGTCGGCAGTGGGGAGGTAGATTCGGTAGTTCAGCCGGAACAGTCCGCTGGGTGCCGAGGGCAGCCAGTTGCTCGCGTGGTCTGCCGGTTGCTGGTTCTGGATGTAGATGTCGAGTGATCCATC